>NZ_JBHZPE010000038.1:0-51141 GCF_042787985.1 Peribacillus sp. YIM B13481 | reverse complement strand
AAGCGAGCATCTGGAGGGGAAATCAACCACAACTCACTACCTGGTAAATAGCAACAAAGTATGTGAAAACAGCCTATAAATTCTATAAACTGTTCACAATTCGTTCCGCTGCCTGTCTTGCTCCAGATATATTCCTGGATATCGGTCCCATTTCAAGTTCAGCCAATGCACCCGTGACATATAAACCAGGTCCCCACTGCAACGACTGCGATACAATCGGATAACCACATTCAGCAAGGCGTAAATCATGCGACTGGATGACTGGCGTTAGCCAATCCTTCCCTGGCATTGAAGACTTAAAGCCGGTTGCTAAAAGGATCGTCCCTGTTTGTTGGATAACCTTTTCGTTTTTATCCCTGAGGCTAATATGCCCGTCCCTCCACACAGCGCTTATCACTTCAACATCCATGACACGCAATAATCCCTGTTTAACCTGATTCATCAGCACTTTATGTAAGTCAGGTGGAATGGATCCCTTATAACGGGCATGGATAATGGCTTCGCGTCTTTATTGATAGCTTGTTATAGCACGGAAAGGACGCTGTCTTTTCGGCCCCAACCAACCAGGATCACTGTCGAAATCATGAATTCTAAACGGATGCCGCTTTAGTACCGTTACTTCATTGGGATGGATCTTACTCAGCTTTAAAGCCAGATGGACAGAAGATATGCCTCCCCCAATGATCGTGATGGGTCCATGTAATTGTGTCAGCTCCGGAATATTTTCATCGAATATGTGAAAAATGAAGCCCTCATGCTCTTGTTTTAATTGCAGTGCCCAATCCGGCCAATAATGCTGTTCACCAATACCAATTGAAATCACGAGTTTTTTCCCTGCAAGTCGTCGCTTGTTTTGCAATTGTACTTCCCAGCCCTGTCCCGTTTTACAGACAGACGTGACTTTCCCTTGCACCCATGCCTGCTTAATAGATAAATCATCTGCAACGTGAGCACAGTGTTCATTGAAGGATTGTAGGGATGGCCGCTTATATTGGCCATAAAAATTATTGTTCCAGTCTGCTTTTTCCACATATTTCTGCAGGCTGAATGGATTCACATCCAGATGGTGTACGGATGGTGAACGTAAATATGGCATTGAAATCACTTCCGTACAATGCTTCCATCTCGCCAATGGTTCTTCATTTCTATCTACAATCGCCAGCTGGTCCACTGTCGTTTTTCCTGACTTTAGTAAAAATGTGGCCATCGTCGTACCTTGAATGCCTCCGCCAATAATGATCCATTCCAACATGAACTTCCCCCCTTTTACATCCATTCTCTTCAATAAAACATAATCATTACGATTTAAACCTCGGAATTACTTCGTTTCTCGGTGAAGCGTGTGTTTCTTTAAACGCGGGCAGTACTTTTTCAATTCGATTCGATCCGGGTTATTCCGCTTGTTCTTCGTTGAGATATAATTTCGGTCCCCTGATTCTGTGCATGCTAAAGTAATGTTTACTCTCATGTTTGTTCCTCCTAAGTTTATTAATGAACTATTTCCGTAAATGCAGGTAATGGATCTTCATACAGAGACCAATCATGCTGCAGCTCTATTTCCGTCAATAAGCATTGATCTAATTCATTTTCGATTTCCTGTTGATTCATTTGAATGCCAATCAACACTAGTTCCGTCATCCGGTCTCCGTAAATATCATCCCAGCGTTCCAATAATTCAGGTTCATCCTGCAGTATCTGCTGTTGTTCATCTTTAGGATAAGCAGCAATCCATTTACCTGCTCCCTCGATCATTAATGACGGTCCTGCCTGTGATAGCAGGCCCGCTGTATCATTTCTTGATGCCAACCAAAGGAAGCCTTTTGCCCGCACAACTTCCACCGGCCAACTTTCCAACCACGTCATCAGCCGCGATGGATGAAATGGTTTTTTCCTTCTGTAAACGAAGGAGGCAATCCCATATTCTTCGGTTTCTGGAATATGCTCTTCATTTAATTCCTTTATCCAACCCGCCCCTTGGCTTGCCTTTTCAAAATCAAACAGATGGGTGTTCATGACTTCTTTTAACGGCACCTGGGAATAATCCGTTTCTATAATCCGCGCATCCGGGTTTATTTTTTGAAGGACCCCATTTAACTCCCCTATATCTTCGGGCTTCATTAAATCCATTTTATTTAGAAGTATTACATTGGCGAACTCAATTTGATCAATCAATAGATCAACCACTTCCCTCTGATCGGCCTCATCATTTGCCTGCATTCGATCAATAAGAGTTTCCCCTGAAGCGTAATCCTGCCAAAAGTTCTTCGCATCAACAACGGTGACCATCGTATCGAGCCGACAAAATTGTGATAAATCAATTCCCACGTTTTCATCAACATACGTGAAGGTTTGGGCGACCGGAACAGGCTCACTGATACCGGTCGATTCAATCACGATATAGTCGATATTACCTTGTGTGGACAGCTTTTCCACTTCAATCATTAAATCCTCACGAAGCGTACAGCATATGCAACCGTTCTGCATTTCCACCAACTTCTCATCTGTCCGGGTAAACCCTCCCTGTTTGACAAGGGAAGCATCAATATTGACCTCACTCATATCATTGACGATGACGGCAACCTTCAGATTCTCCCGATTTTCAAGGATATGATTCAGCAGTGTCGTTTTTCCTGCGCCAAGGTATCCACTCAAAACTGTAACAGGGATTTTCTTATTTCTCATTCACAAACACTCCTTAGCTTTTTACCCACCCGCAAATCAAAATCATTACGATTTATTCGATAGAATTATTCTCTTGTTTAGTACTACTCCTTTATAATAAAACGTAATCATTACTATTTGCAAGTTTTTTTCAAAATTACCTCTCGAATATTTCCTGAACGAGTTTATCGCCATTGCTCCAAATACAGCAGCATGGGCACTCACGTAAAAAATTCATCTGTGCAGAAATTCCAAAAATACACTCCATCGTTTTCGCCGGCCTTGACTGTATAAGTTATTTTATTATTAACGAATTGAATTAAAGTAAGTTTATAAAAATAAATAGAAGCCCAATCACACCTAACAACATGTGTAATGAACCTCCAGTGCGGCTTTATAATTTATTGTACTTCCATATAACAGCTGATCATCAGCAACGTTTCATTATCCAATTCATTTTTCCTTTTTTAAGAAGAACCTTTAACGTATTACTTTGTTGCAAATCGAGCAACAAACTTTTTGGTTCATATGCTTATTCCGCCATTTCCCACTCTGAAGATTTTACTGTCTCTTGTTCAAAAGTTTCAATCTCTCTCTGTTTAGCCAGTTTAGAAGCTTGTGACACGGACCATGTTAAATTCCCAAAGGCAATCACTGTCCCGATCGAGATAACTAACACCTTTTTACAAAGTATTTTCTTCAATAGCAACCTCCTGAAAATGTATTGGATTACTTTAAATATAAACCAACACTGTTAACCTAACATTAAGCGACTGTAAATGTACGGAACTTATATTTGTACATAAGTTGTAAACTTTGTTTGCCCACAAAAAAAAGCTGATTGCATGCGCAGCCAGCTTTTTTCCCTTATTTATAGAACACTTTGTCGACGTTGTATTTAGCATGAAGTTTATTGATCATGTACGTTTCATAGATATCACGTTCCATAGCGTCTTCGACTATAAGAATGTCAATTTTCTTGACTTCATTACGATGCTCTTTAATCGGAGAAACATTATCCTCGAAATGCTTCTTGACCCTTTGTCTTAATTTACGAGCTTTTCCGACAAAAATCAGTTCATCATTTTCATTGTAAAACAAGATGATGCCGCCTTTATCACGGGGAATCAAATGAAAATCGATAAACCCGTAAATTTCAGGAATGACAGCTTCGTCTCCTTCTATAACTTGTTTTCTTTGTTTGATGCTTATATCCGCTGCAGGGATTTCAATTTTTATCATTACAATTCACGTCCTCTATTTGTATAAGGTGAAACTTTCAATCGGAATCAAAACTCCGGAAAATGGATAAATTTCACGCCAGGCACACTTAAAGGTAAATGGTATCATAATTATGAATGAAAAGCCATGTATCCCTTTAATGGTTTAGATTCGATGTCGATTCAGCATTAAATATAAAGAAGAAGACTCGCTGAGAGCCTCCTTCTTTGTCGGAAATATCCTTACCACCTGTGAGCCTTTGCATTGCTTCTTAGTATAATGTTTGTTTGCGATTCTTGCGTATGGCCATTAACTTGAGATTTTGAACGCTTAGGTCTTGTCCAATTATGGTGAAACTTTTGAGAATGTGGATCTAATTGATCTTTATAGCTCATTCTGTGTCACCTCATCATTAGGATTTGGATATTCCGTTCAGTGATAGTAATCGCCATCACTTGTTCTAGTATTTTATTTTTCCAAGGCATTTATACATATTCTTTAAAAAGCGAATTCAGCTGACTTGCCTTTTGCAAGGACTTCCCCTTCTTCATCTACCGCATCACTTGTCATGAAGGATATGCCTTCTATGTTTCCATCACTTAGAATGAAACCAATGTTTCCATTTTTCGAACCATTTCCTTCTATTTCACCAGTAAGTTCTTCTAAATAGATGTCATCTTCCCACGTCAGATGTTCCCCGCTGTCCGTTTCAAGAAATGCGACTGGGGAAAACTTGATTTTTTTATCCGAATTGTTTTTGATTTCCACGTTCACTTTTACGATATCGAAATCTTCATCATGAGTATAGCCATGAAAGAAATCAATCATGCTGTAATCCGGAGTGGCATGCATCACTTTCATGTCTTTGACTTCAACCTCAATCGGACCAACATTCAACGCTTCATTCACTTTTTTATAGGCTTTCAAAGTTAAGTCGCCCTTAGCATCGGAAACATTTTGGCCGATTTGGTTCAATTTTAAATCATCAGGAAGCTGTGGATTCGGAACATAGACATCCTTTTTCACCAGTGGCCGTGCAACTTCCTCTGTTTTTTCTTTAGCTGTCGTTTCTTCTTTGTAAGCTGGTTGTGTATTAAGAGCACCAAATGTCGTTAATATCAGGGCACCAATCATCAGTCTGTTCATTGAATCCCTCCCTGAAGTATTTTTACTTCTTTAATAGATCAAAGATGATTTTGGCTTGATCCGTGTTATCGACCTGTCCTGCAAAACGTTCTTTATATGGTCCATATGCGTAGACCGGAACATCTTCACCTGTATGTCCCCCTGTAGTCCATGCAGTGTTGGTCCGATTATCGAATATGGCTTCGATGGCATTATCGACGTTCGTCACATTTTTTGATTTGGCGGCTTCTGTTACCGTTGTGATTTCATCGTTAGTTAGTTTCAGTTCATTTTGATTAATATATTGCTTTAAAGTCTTTTCAACATCGGCCCCTTTGACGATGGCATCCGCCATGAAGTCAGGGGTGCGTTTGGCTGCCTTGATCGGTTCACCATACCAATTATATATTCCTTTAGCCCCGATCGAGAATCCTCCTGTAGAGTGATCGGCAGTGGCCACCACTAATGTATGTTTGTCTTTCTTCGCAAATTCGATGGCCGCTTTGTATGCTTTTTCAAAGTCTTCCATTTCACTCATTGCACCTACGATATCATTATCATGTCCGGCCCAATCGACCTGACTTCCCTCGACCATAAGGAAGAATCCATCTTTGTCTTTATTCAAGCGCTGGATTGCCGAACTTGTCATGTCTGACAAAGAAGGCGTTTCACTTGGGCGGTCAATCATTTTCGGGAGTCCTTCAGAAGCGAATAAACCAAGGACCTGTTCATTTTTGTCCTTAAGCATTTGATTTTTATCAGTCACATAACTGTACCCGTCTTTTTCGAAGGCTTTCGCCAAATTGACATCAGGCCGGACAAAATTGGACTTCCCACCGCCCAATAGGACGTCAATTTTATGTTTGCCCTTGATTAAGTCATTATAATAATCGTCTGCGATTGAATTCATGTTTTTCCGATTTTCATCATGGGCTCCAAAAGATGCTGGTGTAGCATGAGTGATTTCAGAAGTGGCAACCAATCCCGTCGCTTTTCCTTTTTCCTTTGCTGCTTCCAATACGGTTTTGACTTCAGATTTATCATTATCCACTGCAATTGCTGCGTTATAGGTCTTCACTCCGGAAGACATTGCCGTTGCTGCTGAGGCTGAATCCGTTATATTTTGTGCAGCGTCTTCAGGGTAGGTCATCTGCTGGCCAACCAAGTATTTATCAAACTCTGTCTTTTCTGCCACCTTCGTACCAGGATTATCTTTTAAATACCGGTAAGCGGAAGTATAAGAAACACCCATGCCGTCACCGATAAGGAAAATCACGTTCTTGATTTCCGGTTCTTTTTTTTGCTTATCCTTTGCCGAAACACGATCCGCTGCGGACCATGATAAACTTCCAAATGCTAATGCAGAAGCGAGTGTGATGGGCAAAACCTTTTTACTCCAATTATGTATCAAATGAATGACCTCCCTATAATTAATATCTAATTAAACTATAGGTGAAGAAGATGAATACAATGTCAAGGCTATGTAAAAATGCAGTAGGATTATTGTTAAGACAAGGTAAAGGCAGACATGTCACGGGATTGTATGCACTTTTATGAGGTTGTTTGTTATTCAGGAAAATCATCAGTAGTGGGACCATTTTTTATGGTTTAGAGGAGTGAAAAAAAATTGATTAACACCAACGTGGTTAAGTGATCTTGAACAAAGTTCTTTTCATTCAACTTCTTCAATTCGGGGTGATTTGTTAGGGATTTGAAAGTGCTAAAAAAATTAATGGAGAAAAAAGAAAATAAAGCATCCATTCAGGATGCTTCAGACTGAAGACAAACTCGCAGAAAGCGAGTTTGCCTTCAGTTTTTTTCATTGAAACGTTCCATTCATTTTCAGAAAACCGCTCCCTTACCGCCGACTGACTGAAGCGCTCCATTCAAAGAGCGCGCTTTTTTCACTATTATTTTTCTACAACTAAACATTCCAAAGCACGGGCCGCATTTACTCTCGCTACCTCGATTGAATCGGCAGATGACAGGGCTACAGCGACCCTTCTCCCGGCCTTTGTAACCGGTTTTCCGAAAAGACGGATTTGTGTATTTGGGATAGCCAAGGCTTGTTCAACACCGACTATAGAATATTCCGATAACTCATCTTGCGCTTTTAATGGGCGGCTGGCACCTGGGTTGACCAGCGTGATTTCCGGGATGGGAAATCCTAGGATCGCTCGAACATGCAGGGCAAACTCCGACAAATTCTGAGTCACTAGTGTCACTAGCCCCGTATCATGCGGACGTGGGGAAACTTCACTGAAATAGACTTTATCCCCTGAGAGGAAAAGCTCAACACCGAATAATCCGTACCCTCCAAGTTCATCTGTAATGGCATGGGCAATTCTTTTCGCTTCCACTATTTGCGCTTCTGTCATATTATGCGGCTGCCAGGATTCAATATAATCCCCGCCCTGCTGAATGTGGCCGATGGGAGCACAAAACATGGTACCGTTTACGGCCCGGACAGTAAGCAGCGTGATTTCCGAATCAAAACGGATAAATTCTTCAATGATCACCCGTCCATTTTGAACCCGGCCGCCTTCCATCGCAATTTTCCAGCACTCTTCCAGGTCACCTTCCGTTCGGCACACGCTTTGACCTTTCCCTGAAGAACTCATCAGCGGTTTTACGACATTCGGAAATCCAACTTCTTTGGCAGCTTGGGCAAATTCTTCATAAGTATCAGCGAATTTGTAGGCTGCCGTCGGAATCTCCAGGGTTTCAGAAGCCAACCTCCTGATTCCTTCACGATCCATAGTCAATTTAGCTGCTCTTGCCGTCGGAATGACATGAAAGCCTTCCTCTTCCAATTTGACTAATTCAGATGTAGCAATGGCTTCAATTTCCGGTACAATCAAATCGGGTTGTTCTTTTTCTACAATTCCCCTTAGTTGTTCCGCGTCAAGCATATCGATCACATAACTGCGATGGGCTACTTGCATGGCAGGGGCTAGTTCATAGCGGTCTACAGCAACGGTCTCCACACCAAGGCGCTGTGCTTCAAGTATGACTTCTTTCCCCAATTCACCGGAGCCCAATAATAAAATCTTTTTGGATTTATACATTCAGTCTCTCCTCCTCAATACCTTAAAATTATTATATACGAACTATAAACGAATAAAAATAAATATTTATTCGTATTTTCATTAAAAATCACAAAAAAAAAATGAAATGACTACAGTTCATTTAAGTTTTTAAAAATAACTTGAAAACTAGGAATAATAAGTTTTATGTAGTTTTCCGGAAAGGTATATACACCGGAGTCTCCCTATTCAAAAGGATTTGATAAGGCCCTTTCCCCTCTGTTGATTGGGGGACACAGATGCACATGTCGAAATTTGTACTACGATTCATTTTGAAAATGTAAGCGCTTTCTATTATAATGGAATTAGGTTGGATGGCATGCGTGGCCGTCAAAGTATATGGCGTAGGTGGGGCCAATACTAGCGCTAAGGAAGTCAAACTTCTTTACCGTAAAACTATCAGGATTCTTTTTGGTAGGGGCTGCAATATTACTCGGACGAGTACTGGAGAACGTCCGTTACTTTTTAGGCTAAAAAGCGAGTTAATCATGCAATCGATAAGTAAAGCATAACTTTACTTATTTTTTGCAGCAGCCCTCATCGTCTCAAGTCTAATAGTTTATAAGACTAAAAAGCTCTTCCCCATGGAAACGGAGTCGAGCTTTTTCAATTGGTCAAAATTCACATATATAACCCTGCTAAGAAAATCCCTAGCGACTTCTGATAAATCTCATCGAATTGTGATATAGGAAGGGGATTGGTTCCTTTGCCAAGCTCCACGGTAAACCCTGGCCTTCGCCAATCCTGAATGTACCAATCCTTATACCCTGCGTAACTATTGGCGGATTTGACTGGTTCATATCCACTGACCCTCGCAAACTCATTGACTATCGTTTCGGACTCGGGCGGTTCCATATCTTCAAACCCCCAATAAATGACCTCTCCTTGGGTATGGAAAGCAAGAACTCTGTTAAAATCACGTTTTCTTGTCAACTCTGCCATTGCAATAGCTTCAGGCTGTGTAAGCGGCCCTTCCCCGGAATAATTTGCCGGACCTGGCTTTGTTACATTATTGCGAGCTTGTTCCAATTCCCATTTGGCAGGAAATTGATCATTCAGATCCACCCCATTAACATTGGCTTTCCAGCCAGAAAAGTCTTCGCTTCCATTATTCCATTCCACGAGCCGTCCTCTCAATGTCTCATCGGCAGGTGCGCCTTTTAAAACCAAATCCACTCCATCCGGATTCACCATTGGAACGATCGACAGCATCGTCTGTTGATAAAAAGGCAACAGGGACATACCGCGGATGTCAGTCTGATTCGTGACCGATAGTAAATAATCATTTAAAAAGGTCATGATCACAGGCGTCGTAATCCACTCATTCGCATGAAAGGAACCATTATAGTGAACTCGTTTGCCACCATTCCCAATCATTACTTCGGGAATATTCTTTCCAAGCACCGAGTCCCCAATGGAGGAGGTTTTAATAAATGGGTAGATACTTTTCAAACGTCTTACATCGGTCACCATCGTCCCATAATCATATTCCTGGTTTCCTTGAATTAGCCTCCACGTAATCCTTAATGGCACAGAAATCGTCTGACCGACATGCAGGGCATTAGGGTTGAGTTTAGGATTAACGAGAAATATGGCATCCAGTGAAAGATTATGTGATTTGGCAATTGCCCATAATGAGTCCCCTCGCTTAATCTTATAGCCGGTCGTCGTAAAGCCAGGAACTTTGATTTGCTGTCCTATAATAAGCGCAAGCGGATCAATCCGACTATTGGAATCAATGATAAGTTGGTAATTCACCTTGAATAATTGGCTATAATACCACAAGGAATCATTCTGCCGAACAAAAACGTCCATACTGCACCTCCTCTTAACCAAATGTATGCTGATTCGGTTTAATTATTGCCAAAGCACCCGGACCTTTCTTCATTTATCGGGACTACAAGATTGTTGTAGATCACTCCTCAAAATGGCATCATCCAGAATTCGCTGATCCATGAACTCCAACGATGCCTTTTGATTATTTACTTAGGCATTCGCCAAGCTTTCAAAAAGCTTACTATTTAAAATGGGGCATAACATTCACCTTCTTGATAAACAGGACATCCCGGAATAAAACAAAACAGGCACCCATTCATGAATGGATGCCTGTTTGCATTTAATAGATTAGAATTTCCATATTTTACGCTTCTTGTGGTACGGCCAAACCTAAACCTTCAGCTACGCGCGTTCCGTATTCTGGATCAGCTTTGTAAAAATGGCCGATTTGGCGAAGTTTGATTTCTTCCAATTCCACTGGTTTCATTGCGCCCACAATCGTTTCAACAAGACGGGTTTTCTCTTCCGCACTCAATAGACGGTATAAGTCACCTGCTTGAGTGTAGTGATCATCACTATTATGACCTACTTGTGCAGCTTTCCCTGTCACCTCAAAAGGAGTGACTTTATTTTCCGTTGATTCTGCAGGGCCGCCAAAACTATTCGGCTCATAATAGACGGATCCCTTGCCATTGTCATCTGCACGCATGAAGCCATCACGTTGATAGTTGTTCGCTTCTACTTTCGGACGGTTAACCGGAAGCTGGTTGTGATTCGAGCCCACACGGTAACGGTGTGCATCTCCATATGCGAATAGACGTCCTTGAAGCATCTTGTCTGGGGAAGCTTCAATTCCCGGTACGAATGTTCCCGGTGAGAACGTCGCTTGCTCCACTTCAGCAAAGTAATTTTCAGGATTTCTGTTCAATTCCATACGCCCAAGCTCGATTAGCGGATAATCTTTTTGAGACCATACCTTCGTTACATCAAATGGATCGAAACGGTAAGTATCCGCATCTTCCAAAGGCATGATCTGAACATATAACTTCCATGCAGGGAAGTCCCCTTTTTCAATAGCATTGAAAAGATCTTCCGTATGGTAATCAGGGTTTTCACCTGCTAGTTTTGCAGCTAGATTGACATCAAGATTTTTGATGCCCTGTTCTGTTTTGAAGTGGTATTTCACCCAAACGCCTTTCCCTTCATCATTCACCCATTTAAATGTGTGGCTTCCGAAACCATGTGTATGACGAAGTGTGGCAGGAATGCCTCGGTCGGACATCAGGATCGTTACTTGGTGTAAAGATTCTGGTGAATGTGACCAGAAGTCCCAAACTGCCGTCGGGTTTTTCAAATGTGTTCTAGGGTCTCTTTTTTGTGTATGAATGAAGTCGGGGAATTTAATCGCATCCCGAATAAAGAATACAGGCGTATTATTACCGACGATATCGTAATTTCCTTCTTCCGTGTAGAATTTAACAGCAAACCCACGTGGGTCACGGACTGTATCAGCAGAACCCAATTCACCGGCTACTGTAGAGAAACGGATAAAAAGATCTGTCTTCTTGCCAACACCATTGAAAAGTTTAGCTTTCGTATACTGAGAAAGGTCGTTCGTTACTTCAAAAGTACCGAATGCACCGGCACCTTTCGCGTGAACTACACGTTCAGGCACACGTTCACGATTAAAGTGGGCAAGTTTTTCCAACAAGTGTACATCTTGAATGAGTACAGGACCCCGTTCGCCGGCAGTGATTGAGTTTTGATTATCTCCAACTGGTGCTCCCCAGCTTGTAGTAAGGTTTTTCTTGTTTGTCATAATTGAACCACCTTTTCATTATTATTTATGTATATAATGATAAAGCTTCTCAGGAAAAAATCAATACTTATTTATAATAATTTTAATATAATAATCAATTCATTATTCTTTTCATTAGTGTATAACTTTATGTATATCCAGAATACGGAAAGTAGACGAAGTATAAACATGTACGGTATAAAACATGTCCCCATATTAGAATTCCTAATAATGGTATACGACCTTCATATCCAATATTCCTTCATGACAAGTGATTTTATCATTTCTCCCACTAATGGGATAGTAATCGAGAATCGGAACGGATATCCATTTATGCTTTCTTGAAATGATGCCACTGCACCTATTTCATTCTATTTATTTTATAACAAACCCGATGGTTCTCCCTGTGACTTTATTCACTTCATTAGCCTTTATTTACATAATGAAAAGAAGGATGCATGGAACTTAATTTTTCATCGCTTTTGTGAGTTGATTTAAACAGTCCTGATCCATTCCCAAACAGTCACTGAAACAAAGTGTCCATAAGAAGCCATCTCCCTTATTATGCTGGGGAAATTGTAAACATACTGGTTTGTGTTCGTATAGAAAATAAGATACTATTACGATAAAATGACCGTCCAATAAAAGTAAGGGTGATATAAATATATGAATGAGCGGAAACAGCACGTAGTAAAATATGCACACCAATTATTTATTGAAAAGGGTTATCAAGCAACATCCATTCAGGATATTTTAGATTATAGCGGCATTTCAAAAGGAACATTTTATAACTACTTTTCTTCTAAAAGCGAATTGCTTAAGGCAGTCTTCCTATCTACGCAAGAAAAATTCGAAAAAGAGCGGAATGAATTGCTAATTGGGCAAAACCTTTCAAATATTGAAATATTCATTAAACAATCTGAATTACAAATGCACTCCAATAAAAGTAATAAACTCTTTTCCTTATATGAAGAAGTAATGATTTCAAATGATACAGAACTTAAGAACTTCATTACACATGCTAAATTCCAGCATATACATTGGCTATCAAAACGGTTTCTGGATATTTTCGGTACTGAAAAAAAACCCTATATTTTGGACTGTGCCATTCTTTACTCGGGGATGATGCATCAAACGATTCATTTTAATGCCCTGGCTAAAGAGCCCGAATTCAACCCTACTGAAATTATCCGTTATTGTGTGGACAGGATTAAAACCATCTTCGAAGATGTTAGCAAGTCAAACGCACAGCTTTTAGAACCCGATCTTATCAAGCAATGGCTGCCGGAGTGCTTCCATACACAGCAGGATTTTCATACAGCACTGCTGCATTCTGCAAATGATCTAAAAAAGATGATCTTGAAACTATGTCAAGATGATGAAGCAGAACGGGTAAAAAACTTAAAATTAATTCACTTTATCCAAGAGGAATTTTTACAAAGCAGCGATCCGCGAATCTTTCTCATCGAAAGTGCCCTGCTTTCCTTAAACACCAATCCAAAGCTGAAAAACACATTGGAATTAAGTGAATTCGAAAAGATCATTGCCAACAACTAAATAGAAAAAACGGCCCCCAAAATGGGTTTTCCTCTTATGGGGAATACAAATCCGTATCCCTCTTTTTTTGTGACAATTCTGCAAACATTTAACTGAAATTCACGAAGTTTTAGTATAATGGACTTGTAGTATAGTGACTTCAGGAGGAGTTTTTCATGAACATAATAATGCGTTTTCTTATCAACGGGCTGGTATTGCTCGTTATTGACTGGCTTCTCGACTCCATCACGATTAAATCTTATGGCACAGCCCTGCTGGCGGTTTTTATATTATCAATCATGAACTTGCTGGTTAGACCCATTCTACAACTTATCACATTGCCGATCACCATCCTGACGTTCGGGTTGTTTTCTTTCATTATCAATGCTTTCACATTCCAAATCACTTCCTATGTAGTCAGTGGCTTTGTCATACATTCTTTTTGGGGAGCTTTAATCGGATCATTGTTATTGAGTTTCATTCAGAGTCTTCTTATAAAAAAGAGTAAAAAAAACCGTCAGTGATGCTGACGGTTTTTAGTATCCATGCCATTTTCATAACAGCCTTCGATATTTCCCGGGCTATTTCCCCAAATTCCGCAAACCTTCACAGTCTGTATTCGTCCATCTTTGACAATTAACAAGGAATAACCGTACATACCGATTTATCTGGAAATGGAACGAATCGATTTATGGAGGAATGACCTGTTCACAAAGCTAAACCAAGTTTTATGCTGTCCTTTATGCTTAGGTTCCCCCTTGCACGAAATCATCGATGACCTTACAGGAATATCGAAAGGACTACTAAAGTCGCCCTTTGATGAGAGCTCATTCACTACATAGATTCACTTCTTTTGGTATTACTTTTTCCGCATCTTCAAATTCCGCATTAGTGAAAACGGTAAATTTGCATTTACAAATCTATAAAAATAGATATAATGATTTATATGGAACCTACATTAATCTATAAAGCTTTATCAAACGATACACGTCGTCAAATTTTGCTATGGCTAAAAAATCCAGAGAAGTTCTTTAATGAAAAGCCTTATTTTCAACAAGGTCTAAATTTTCAAGTTGGTGTATGTGTGGGAGATATTCAGGTTAAATCAGGGCTTGCCCAATCTGTCATCTCTAGTTATTTGTTAACCATGCAAAAAGCTGGTCTGTTGGAGTCTGAGCGAATCGGAAAGTGGACTTATTATCGTCGGAATGAAAAAACAATACATGAATTTTCCGAGTACATTCAAAAAGAACTATAAAATAAACGTAAAGGAGGTCATTCTTTTTTTGTTTTTACATATCTAGATATACAGATATTTAATTTTATAAATGATTTTAATCTGTATATAAATTAAGGAATATACAATAGGAATGGAGATTTTTATTAATGAAAACAGTTAACCCTTTGCTTATTATTATGTTGGCTCTAGGCGTATTCGGCATTATTACAACTGAAATGGGTATTGTGGGAGTCCTACCCCAGATCACTCAAAAATTTAATATAACAACTTCACAAGCAGGTTTACTTGTAAGTATATTTGCTTTAATTGTTGCCATTTCAGGTCCATTCTTGACCTTACTCGCTTCTGGAATTAATCGTAAAGTAATTCTATTAACCTCAGTATTTATGTTCACGATTTCAAATATTATTTATGCATGTACAACGAAATTTGATATCATGCTAGCTTTCCGTATACTACCCGCCATTTTTCATCCTGTCTTTTTTTCGATAGCCCTTGTGACTGCAGCCAAAATTGTTCCTCCGGAAAAAAGTAACCAAGCAGTTACAAAGGTTTTTGCCGGAATTACTTTCGGATTTGCATTTGGTGTACCTTTAACTTCTTATTTCGCGGAAAAGTTTTCGTTAGAAACTGCTTTCCTATTTGGGGCTGTTGTAAATGCGATTGCTTTTGTAGGAATATTATTGTGGCTTCCTTCCATGCCTAATGAGGAAAAAATGTCTTATGGCAAGCAGCTTGGAATATTACGTAAACCGGGATTATGGTTAAACATCGCAGCCGTTATGTTTATCTTTGCAGCAATGTTCTCTGTATACAGCTACTTTGCCGAATATCTTGGACAATTAACACATATGAATGGTTCTTTGATTAGTGTAATGTTGATGGCGTTTGGTCTAGTCATGATTTTTGGGAATTTTTTATTTGGTGGATTTTTGCGAAAAAGCATAACTAAGACCGTTATAACGTTTCCCCTTCTATACATAGTAATTTATTTATTCGCTTATTATTTGGGCTCTTATTTAATTCCGATGATTCTAATGGTTTTCATTTGGGGAATAGTTCATTCTGGTGGTCTAATTGTCAGTCAAACATGGTTGACAACTGAAGCGAACGAAGCACCTGAATTCGGCAACAGCTTGTTTGTCTCATTTTCAAATCTTGGAATTACTATAGGGGTGTCTATTGGTGGTTGGTTTATTTCTCACTTAGGAATACATCAACTCATGTGGAGCGGAATTGTGTTTGCATTGCTAGCTTTCTTTTTGATCATGATAAAAATTAAAATTTTCAGTTCGAACGTAGAGGGAGTTAACGTAGCGTAGGTTCGTGAATTGAATGAACAGTGAAATTGCTCGAATGTTGTTTTATATGGCCGTTCATTACGGTGAAAGTGGTGAAATTGATTTAGAACTAAATAATCAAGTGAGCAGCTGCACCAATCCCTATCATGGAAAGTTGGCGGTCCTGCTGGAATGGAACGAACAGGACCCAGCAGATACTTTTGAACGAAAAGAAATCGAAATGAAATCATTTATAATAAATATTACTAAAATCGATAATCGCAACCCTTTCATAGATCACCCGGAATTGGCCCTCAGCCACCTGTCATGATTAAACGAAAAAGCCGTTCCTTTTTATGGGACAGCTTTTTCTTATTTAAAAGTCTAAATTTTTAGAAAAATCACATAATTATATTTTATTTAAATAGCAATCTATTTTAATATTATAAAAATTACAACTTTTTTTATATTGCTAACACCTTTTATAGTAAGCGTTTTCATTTTTTTACTTTACAAACTTTCTATTAAAATATATTATTTAGTTGTAATATTATGTGAAAAATCAATAAATAATATGTATTCAGCTCTACTAGTGATAAAATGCTAGATAGAGAAAATTAAACTCCAAAAGAAAAGGGGAAACTTATGCAAAACTCCAAAGAATCTCAACTGCATAGAGGTTTGGAAGAAAGACATATCGCATTAATGTCTCTTGGCGCAGCAATTGGAGTCGGTTTATTTCTCGGATCGGCATCTGCGATTAAATTAGCTGGCCCAGCCATTATTATTTCTTATGCTATCGGCGGGCTTATGATCTATCTTATCATGCGGGCACTAGGGGAAATGGCGATCAAAAATCCAGTCGCAGGCTCTTTCAGTCGCTATGCAAGTGAATTTGTCGGTCCTCTTGCCGGATATATAACCGGTTGGAATTACTGGTTCGTTTGGATTGCCACCTGTATGGCTGAAATTACGGCAGTCGGAATCTATATGCAATTTTGGTTCCCTGGGACTCCACAATGGGCTTGGGCGTTAGCCGCACTTGCCATCATGACAACGATTAACTTTCTTGCTGTAAAAGCTTACGGTGAATTGGAGTTTTGGTTCGCCTTAGTTAAAATAGTTACAATCATCCTTATGATCGTTCTTGGCTTCGGGATGATTATCTTTGGACTGGGGAACGGCGGAATCGCGGTTGGATTCGGTAACCTAGTTGAACATGGTGGATTTTTCCCTAATGGAATATCCGGTGTCATCCTCTCTTTCCAAATGGTCATGTTCGCCTATTTGGGAATTGAAATGCTCGGTGTAACCGCAGGTGAAGTCAAAAATCCAGAAAAATCTTTAAAAAGAGCCATCGATACCGTCTTTTATCGAATTTTACTTTTTTACGTTTTAGCTCTTACAGTCATTCTATCGATTACTCCGTGGGATCAAATGAATGGAAAAGACAGCCCATTCGTTATGATGTTTGATAAAATCGGTATACCAGGCGCAGCAGGAATCATTCAGTTTGTCGTACTGACAGCGGCCCTTTCATCTTGTAACAGCGGGATCTTCAGTACAGGAAGAATGTTATTCAACCTAGCGCAGCAAGGTGAATCACCTAAAAGTTTCGAACGTACTACAAAGTCAGGCGTTCCTGGCGTTGCCATTATCGTTTCAGCTGTAGTTCTACTTTTCGGTGTTTACCTTAACTACATGGAAGCCGAGAAAGTTTTCAGTTACGTTACAAGTGTCGCCACATTTGGTGCACTCTGGACATGGGGGACCATACTTGTCACACAGATCATCTCTAGACGGAAAATGAGTCCGGGAGAAAAACAAGGCTTAGCTTACAAGATGCCACTTTTCCCATTCACTTCTTATTTCACTCTAGCCTTTTTAGTATTCGTAATGGTTATACTCGGCTTTTCTGCAGATACAAGAATTGCTCTTATCGTTGGTCCAATCTGGATCGTACTGTTGGTAGTCCTGTATTATGTGACCGGATTGAATAAACGAAAAGGATAAATGCAAGAGGGTGCCCAAAATGAATTTGGGCACCCTCTTTTTTTCTGCCTTTTACCTTTTACCCCTTCTTTTCATCGCCCAATGTACCACCGCACCAGCTCCGCCTAAAACAATGAGGATCGGCAAGTTTCCTATTATAAAAACAATGATCCCAGAGCCCGCTTTAAGTAATAGATTCGCACTTGTTGCAAGTTGTTTCTTCGTTCTCTCCCATGTATCCAGTTTTGCATTATCAATACCCGGTACCACGATCCGTTCCTGTGATAACGTGATTGTAACCGTCGAATATGAGGTCTGGTTTTCAAGATACTTCATTTGACCGGTCAGCTGCTCGATTTCTTCTTGAACCGCGGCAAGATCGGATGATATTTTCAGCAAATCTTCCGTCTTCTTAGCGTCCTGCATGAATGCAAGTAACCTCTCTTCCACAGCCCGCTTTGACTTCAGTCTTGCTTTTAAATCTACATATTGCTCCGTTACATCCTGGCCTGTCACGTTCCTTCCGACCACTTCTGAAGCCTGCCCCTCGGTAACGACAAGAAAGTCCTGAAAACGAGCTTCCGGAATCCTGACTGTGATCGTACCTTCTACCCTCTCTTCATCTTCCCTGTATACATTGGACTCTACAATATAGCCGCCGTATTCGTTCGCCTTCCTTTCAATCTTCATTTGTGTTTTTTCTAGATTTTTTACTTTCAACTGAAGCTGTGCTTGGTGGATGACCATCCTATCATTTGTTGCCGCCTCTTTTTCCGCCTTCTTATCAGAAGCCTGTTCCCCTGATAAAGAGAAGTCCATTTTACTTTCCGCTTTTTCTTCCTGTGACTTCGGTAAGGATTCTTCTTTATCATTACTACTACATGCCCCCAGGAAAAGAAACAAGCCGAAAATTAGTATCACTTTTTTTCGATTCATCGGTATTCCTCCTTCTCTTAACATTACCGACGAATAATTTGGAAGAAAGTTACACTTTCGGATAAAAGGTGGCGTTACAAAACATCCAAATTATGTATAAATATGGATGGCATATCGACTATAGAGAATTAGCTAAAAGTGGATTAGTTCCGGTTGTCCGAGGCTCAAATGAAGATGTATTGACCCACAAGAAATTCTAAAGAATTTTGAAAGCCTAGATGTATCAACACTTTCTAAAAGGCAAGAGTTTATTCTAACAATACAAAGGCAACAATAAGAATTATAATCAGCGATGGGAAGTCCGGATATAGTGGAAAATTTCAAAATTAGCACTCGACAATTTGCAATAATAGTTATTCTATTTTCTGTAGGTACGACCATCTTGGTGATTCCAATGAGGTCATTAGCTAACTTCTTTATATAAATAATCTGGACTATCAGCCATGAAAATTCACGGACGAGCTAAGATTCTTTTTATTTTTATGATTTTCCACTAAATGTTCACTATTTGAAGTAAATTCTGTTTCCAAATACAGGGTTTGCTCTCTTTTTTCACTATCCGGCTGCATGCATTGTTCATTTTTTTAACAGTCCAAGTTTATCGTGTTAACGAATGAATTGTTCAATGTCTTCGCTATTATCATGCCTATTTTCCAATTTTTAATACTTTTCTACAAAAAAGGTGTTTATATGTCTACGTCTATGTCATTAATAGAAAAAAGAGCGTCCCTTTGTATTTTGGAACGCTCTCTTTTATAGTTTCACGAGTAAACTCTCTTAACTCACCGGTAAATCCTAATTAATTATTGATATTGGTAATCCTGCCTTCAATTTCTGCCGTGATTTTTCCGCCTTTGAAGGTTTCTTTCACGTAGTTAACGAAAGCTTCTAGATCAGCATGTCCAAACACACGCTCTTTTCCTTTCAGGACGGTATAGTTATCACCGCCGCTTGCCATGAAATCATTGACGGCCACTGTGTACGTTGCGGCATCCTTGATTGGTGTCCCATCCGCTTTCTTCAATAAAGTGACACGCTCAGTGACAGGTTTACTGAAATCGGCTGTATAGCTCAGTCCAGATATTTGCAAAGTCTTCGGAGCTCCTTCAACGATCCATTGCTGTTGAAGCAGCGTTTTCACTTCGGCTCCAGTCAGTTCCAGCTTAACCAATACGTTACCGAAAGGCTGGATTTTCGCTAAATCGGAAAAGGTGACTTCTCCCTTTGGAATATCAGCACGAATTCCACCTGGATTCATGAAAGCAAAATCGGAATTCAAATCTGCTTTCATCGAATCGGCGATTAAATTCCCAAGTCCAGTTTCCTGTGTATAGGCATTGGTTCTTAAAATTTTCTCATCCGTTGTCCCAAGCGGGGCCTTTAACTCGGGGAACATGTCTAAATAGTCGTTAATGAATTTCGTCGTCCCGGCATCCGGTGTGATGCCCTCTTGTGTAACCGTAACAATTTCAGCTGACTTTTTGACAATATCCTTAGTGTTTGGATCGATTTCCAAATCCACATCTTCAAAAGCCGTTCCATAAGAGTAAGCTTGTACAATCAATTTATCATCCACATAGTTGTTGACCTTTGCATGATTATCTCCGGCTAAGATCACATCTACTTCATCATCCACGGCATTAGCAAGATCAGCCACTTCGCCTGTGATGACCCCTTCCTTTTCCGTGCCTGGGTCATGTGAGATGACCACAATCGATTTGACGCCTTTATCTTTCAACTCTTTAACCGCCTTATTTACGGCAGGTGCCTGTTCAATGAATTCCACATTCTTAATGCCATCCGGACTTACTTTTTGAGGTGTGGCATTCGTGACTACACCTATGAACCCAATATCAACCCCGCCGACCTTTTTTATGACGTAAGGGTCCAAAATCGGTTTTTTCGTGTCTTTATATACGACATTGACTACTACATATGGAAAGTTCAATTTATCGAATACCACATCGGATGTTGGCGACTTTCCGCCATTGATTTGAGCCATCAGGGTTTCTACCCCTTTGTCGAATTCATGGTTCCCGACAGTTCCGACATCGAACTTCATATTATTCAAAAACTGAAGCGTCGGTTTGTCCTGGATCAATGAAGAAACGGGAGCACTTGCCCCAACAGCATCCCCTGCCGAAAGTAAAAGTGTATTTTCAGGGTTTTCAGCTTTACGCTGCTTCAAGTGCGCAGCTAAATAATCAGCACGCCCTTGTTTGATACCGCCAAAATCAGAAGTGGTATCCAGCTGGCCGTGAAGATCATTGATCCCGAGCAATTGCACTTTAACGTTCTCTTTCCCCAAATTAAATTTGTAAATGCCAAATCCTTTATCATCGGTTTTGCCTGTATAGGAAATCGGGCTTTCTTCATTTAAATATTCCGCACCCTTTGGTGATGAGGTGAAAGTCACGTTCACCTTGCCTGAAATCGGCGCAATCGACCAGTTATTATCAGCGGTTGGATTGATCTCACCCTCTTGTGTAATGTAATCCATCAAGATCTGGCGATTTTCATCCGCAGAGTCAACTACGTATTCGCTGCCCTTGATTCCCGAGAAGTTTCCTCCGCCCGAAGCACGGTAATTATTCGTCACCACGATGAAGTCTTGATTCGGGTCCACTGGCTTGCCATTATATTTCAAATTTGCAATCCTGCTTGAATCCGAAACTTTTATCCCTTTTTCATCATAGCGCGAAGCCTTAGTGACATCGATTTGATACGTAACGCCGTCAATCACATCAAAATTATAGACGGCAAACTTTCCATTAAGCAATTCCTGTTCCTCAGACTTGGCAGGATCAATTTTATTATATTTCCCGGCAGACATCTCAAGCCATTCTTTAACAACGGACCCTTTGATCTTGATTGCCTTCAAGGTATTATCGTATAAATATAAATCGCCGGCGCTGCGAATGGTCAGTCCGCCTTCTTTGATTTCGGTGAATTCTTCGACTCCATTGCGACCCGCTTTGAAAGGAGCTCCTACAGAGAGAATGGGCAGGTCTTTGTATTCTGGGCGGTTGTTCTGGATGTATTTTTCCACATACCATTTCTGTGCGCTTGTCACGACCTGTACGGAAGGATCATCTTGCACAAGGGCGAAATAACTATGAATTGGAGCTGTAGTCGTTCCAATCGGCGTGTTAACATACTTGATCGTTCCTTCGTGATCCTTTTTAACGGCTTTGACGACAGATGCATCTTCAACTGCTTTTTTTCCTGTTTCTTTATCGTTGATTGCCCGTGTTGACGAATCAGAATGAACGACTTTCCATTTTCCCTGGATATTCTGGATATCAAGATCAATGATCCCCAGATTACTGCCGCCATATCCTGCTTGAACGGCTGGTATACCATTAATGGTTCCCTTTTTATTATCCACGCCTTTAAGGATTTTTCCTTGGCTATCTTTAAATAGACTGTCTAAAGACGCCTCATCTTGTGCCGGAAAGACTTTATGCGTATGGGAGAACGTGATGGCATCTATGCCGGATACCTTGCTTAATGAATAGATGACATCCTCGGTATTCTTGGTATCGCCATTAAACCCGGAATGTGTGAGCGCCACAATGACATCTGCACCCTTTTTCTTCATTTCAGGTACATATTTATTTGCAGTCGTGACGATTTCTTTTGTAATGACCTTACCATCAAGATTCGCTTTATCCCAATCCATGATTTGCGGAGGGGCGAATCCAATGTAGCCAATTTTCACTGATTTTTCATTTCCATTTATATCCATTATTTTCTTCGTGACGATTTTATATGGAGCATATTTGTTTTTATCATTCTTTGGATTATTGTCTTTATCCTTTTTATAAACATTGGCATTGACATAAGGGAAATTCGCATCGTTGATGGCCTCGTCCAAATAAGATAAACCATAATTGAATTCATGATTGCCGAATGTAGCCACATCATAGTCAAGCAAGTTCATCGCTTTATAGACGGGGTGGACTTCACCTTTTTTCAGTGGCGCTATTTTCGCTTTGTACGTACCTAGGGGGGTCCCTTGAATAAGGTCGCCGTTATCCACTAAAACACTATTCTTCACTTCTTTTCGTGCCTGTTTGATTAAAGATGCCGTGCGAGAAAAGCCGACGGAGTCTGATACGGCATCCTTATAATAATCATAGCTTACTAGATTAGTGTGTATATCTGTCGTTTCCATGATCCTAAGTTCAAATGGCGCATCTGAAACGGAGGTTGCCAGGCTGTTGCCGAAGTTACTCGTATTACCGTTATACTTGGCGACAACCGATACTTTAACCCAGTAACCCGGTTTGTACGAATTGAAGTAGGCGGAGAACTTTTGGGCCGATTTAATATCCGCCTCAACGGCTGACTGTGAAATGACCTTCGTCCCATTCATTAACTGGAAGACAACGGTTTCATTTCCTTTGTTCCCTTTTTTCGGCGTGACCTTCACAGTCGCTTTGGTGCCATTTGTGTAATGAACAGCAGGAGCTGAAATGATAAATGGTTTAGTAGCGACCGGTTTCTTATTTGCCTCTTTGGCAGATGTCCCGACTGGTACGGTAAATGGGGCAGTAATCAAACTTACAGCAAGTATCGGGGCGAGCATCCTTTTAACATGCATCTTGTACGACATACTTCACAACCCTTCTATTTTTGTAAAATGCTAGAATAATATAACATGATTTTGTCGAAAGCTGTTTAGTTTTACCTTAATATTAAGAATTTTTAATAATCGGTCCTATTTAACCATTTTCATTCATTGACATGAATCATTTTTCCTTTATATATTTAAAATCATTACAGAATCCCATGGAATCCTTGGGAAGAAAGTTGCTTTTTGAGACTCGGCCATACATGAGCAAGCCTGCTTACATCGTATGGAATCTCAATGTCCTCCCTCTTTCTCAGACGCTCTCTACTTCACCGTAATCCCCTTTTTGAAAACAAAAAAACTGGTAAAGCGCATTACCAGTTTTAAAAATATAGAAATCTATAAAGCCCTATCTATTAAACTGGCTGATACAGGTTTAATCCCCATCTCCCTCGACCAGATGGACAACTGGCCTATATGATGTATTTCGTGGGCTATCAGATGGTCCAATATCCTGCCTTTTTCGTAAGTCCCCTCCATCCAAGATGGCTGAATCATTTCATTTTCCACATTAAACGAATCCGAGTTCAAATAGTACATGACCTCAGAATGATAATGCTTAGATAAATCTTCTACTTTCTGGATTGTATTATAGGCGTCTAGATCAATCCCGACATCCGGCTTCCCCTGAATGGCCCGGATCCAGCTGCATTCAACATCGATAATATGAGCGAGTGTCCTCAAAATATTGCCCATCCCGCCCGTGCGCTGCCGTTTAAGTTCCGCACACGATACGGACCGGCACCATTTGAACCACTCATTTCTGACCTGCCAGTTGTAAGTGAATAATGTCAGCATTCCTATCCCCCTAACACTCTTTTTCGTTAATATCCCTTTTAGCGCTGCAGCCCTTTATATTGATAATAATCCTGTCTTTGAATCGTTTTGAATCCACAAGATTCATAGAGTCTTAAAGCATGCTCATTAGTCGCCTCGACTTCGAGAAAAATATCATATCCAAGCTGGCATTGTTCAGCTACCACCTTTTTCAATACCTTTCTGCCAAGTCCTTTTCCCTGGTATTCCGGTAAAATGGAAAATCCATAAATCCATGCTTCCCTACCTGACTGATCAACACGAATTTTACCGACAGGACAGCCATCCTTTTCAATCATCATGGTTTTCAGGGTATCCTCGTGCAGGATGCGCTGATAATAATCCCTCGCCTCTTTTTCCGTAAATCGGAAACACTGAATATCCAGCTGAATTTCCGTTTCCTCATCCTCTCTCCGTGAAGGGCGAACGACTGCATCCTCATAATCATCAAGCTCCGTTCCAGACCATTTCATTTGAAACTCAGAAAAAGCGAACTCACATGGCAGCTGTTTCAAAAACCCTGTCCCTGAATGTGATTGAGCAGGCGAGTTCAAGATGATCGACTTATAGTCGCGCTCCATGGCACTCCTTATAGCGTCGTCCAACAGCTTTGTAAAAATTCCTTGCCTCCGAAATTCAGGATGTACCATCCCACACATCTCCAATTTACTTCCAAAATCGTAAAGACCAAGAAAACCAACAAGTTTTAATCCATCATAGTGAAGAAAATCATTCTTATTCACACCATTTCGACTGCGAAGTGTCTCCCAGTTCAGCTTTAATGTAAAATCTTCCCGCTCACATTCCTGCTGTAGAATCCGAATATCTTCTAGCTGTTTTTCATTCAAAATTCCCACCCCTTTTCCATACTATCAGTTTATTACCAAAAAAAAATAAAAGCAGCATCCTTTTACATGGATGCCACATACTTTCCATAAGTTTTCTACAAATGTTGTTTTTTTAAAAGTATTTTCACTTTAATCCATAAAACTAAGATCGTATGAGGGGAGGATTTCCTATCTAATTCCATTGACGGATGAATTATTGTAGTAAAATGATTCCAATTGACGATTATTTTTTACCCATTTTGTGCTATATTCCAAATAATGGTCTGCGATTTTTTTATTTGACTTTAAAGGAGGGATTCATTGGTGAAATAGTACCTATTTCTTTATACCCGAATTCCGGACCCTTTTTAGAATAGAATCCGAAATTCGGTTTTTACTACCTAGCACATTACGTCCTGAGGTTATCGTTTCGTTTTATGAGCGGACTTTTTTAAGTTCTCTACGTCCGTTGTCAGTTCTTTTAATTGTTTACCGAAGCGGAAGAGCAAAAACATAGAAACGACGAATGGATAGCCAAATTCGCTAACTAATGACACCCACACAGTAGCATCCTCAATCATCATCCTCTTCACCCCTTTTCATGTATCTGATATCTAAAGTGAAACTTGTTTAAAAAAATCAATCTAGCACTATTGGTTTATGGATAAAGGAACAAATGTTCCTATATAATTGATTTATTCCCCTTGTCTATCACTTTATTAAATAAAGGAGGGATAGCAATGAACCAGTTAACTTCTCATTTTTTTTCTCATTCATTGGAGTTTCTGCAACAACAGTACTCATCTTTCTTTGAACAACCGATCATTCAAGTATTTTTACAGAACCCAGAGCATTTAAAGATTTTTACCGAAACTCTTGATTCCCCTTCTTCACATAACATTTGTCATCTCAACGAGACCTTCAAAATTTTCTATTACCGGGCTAAAGTATACAAATACATGTGCTCCTTGATTTACTTTTTCTCCGTTGATTTTGATAAAAGGGCACGGAAGCAGCGGGAACGCTATCGAATGGTACTTGATGCGACACCAAAGGATACTTTCGGAATGATCGATCGAATCGGCACTTTGGACGTTCAACTTGAAAAGATGGGGGAAACGAATGAGCTCTCTTCACACATAAGTGATGAAGAGATGATAAAAGCCTTGAAGAAGTTAACAGCCAAACAAAGTCTAGTACTGACCATGATCTTTTCCTATGGCCTATCCAACAAGGAAATAGCTGCCTATTTTCATGAATCTCCCCAGAATATCTCAAGCATTCGTAAACAAGCTCTCAAAAAACTTCGAAAGCACTATATGGATGAGGTATATAATAGAAAGGAGAAAAGCCATTGTGGATAAAAAACTATCAAAAGAAGAATTGATGAATCTAATCGATTCTTTGAATCCTAAAATAAAAAAATCTTTAAAAAACACCAACTATCAAGACCGGAATGATCTGGAACAAGAGATTAAACTCAAGATCATTGAGTCATATGAAAAAATCGTTTCAATCGAGGCCCCTAATTTTGAGGAGTTCCTTGCAGAATTCCTGACTAAGCAAAAACAATGAAAAAGTACCAAGTCCAGCATGCATGCTGGACTTGGTATTTTTTTGCTGAATATCAGTATAATGGATTCAATGTCAGCTTATCACCTTTTGGATCATCCAATACCGTTTTGTGATAAGTACCTTCTGCCCAATCATCAAGCTGATCGTGGTACCACTCGCTTTTTACGTTACCTGATTGCCCAGGCCCAACGAGGTGATATCCCTTATTCATGTCGGATAGGTCAATGACAAATCTCCAGGAGCCACCATGATTAACGGTTCCGTTATCTAAAAATGCCGCTGCCTGTACGGTTACACTGCTACCGCCGACCGGCAATCCGCCGCCGCTGTTAAATAAATAATTTAACGGGGCGACACTTCGTAACGGATGGTTGAACCTTACCTGATGATAGTCTCCCCATTCCCAATCAGCTATATCGTCACCTTGTGATTCTTCCAGTTCCATTAACGTCTCCTGTAACGACTTGGCGAGTACCTGCTCCAGTCCGCCTGCCTCTTCAATCCAAGGACCCGGCTTACCGCCCAATGCCCGCCTTAGTAGTTCATCAACGGCCGAACGCCTTCCATTAAAGAGGTTGAGCGTTTCTTCCGGTATTTCTTCTGTAAGCAAAACTTCCCCTATTTTTTTCATCCATACATTAAAAATCATCGGTGCTGCTTCATCAACGGAATCAATATGATTCCATTTCTCCAGAATCCTTAGTGCCTTGTCTTCCTGTATTCCCGATGGACCTTTCAGCACCTCTATAAATTGAGGGACAAACTCCTTAGCCTGCAGATTCATCTGATCCATCTGCAAGCTTTGCATATCTTCTGCAGTAAGCTTTTTATTCGCTTTTAAAAACTCCTGTATCCTCATCTGACGGTACGGCTGTGCCCAGTTATTGCTGATATGGTAAGGATAATCATCTGAGATGACTTTATTATTCGCTGTCGAAATGAATCCCTCTTCCGGATTGACCGTTTTTGGAAGTTCATCAAATGGAATGTAGCCTTTCCACTCATATTCATCCGTCCAGCCAGGTACAGGCAGCATACTATCGCCTTTTTTACGGATAGGGATTTTCCCATTCGCCTTAAAGGCAATGGTCCCATCGACTGAGGCAAAGACGAAATTCTGTGCCGGCGTTTCGAATTTCAAAAGGGCCTTTTCGAAGTCTTTCCAGTTTTCCGCTTTATTCATATTAAGTACCGCTTCAAGCTCTGCGGATGGATCAAGTGCCGTCCACCTTAATGCAAGGACTGTGTCTTTTCCGCTTTTCCCGGCAAAGTCGGAGACAACCGGTCCATGACGGGTAACCGTCACTTTATAGTCAAGTGTCTTACCATCCTTAACCTTGATCGGTTCGTTTAAGATGTGAGCTTTGTCCCATTTATCTTTGAAGGCGAATTCTTTCTCGTTTTCCGGGTGTCTCTTCTCAATATACAGATCCTGGACATCCGGGCCTGTATTCGTCACACCCCAAGCGACCTTTTCGTTATGACCGAGAATGATACCCGGAATCCCGGCAAAAATAACACCGCTCACATTGACTGTCGGGGCCTCCAAATGCATTTGGTACCAAACGGACGGTGTAGCTAACCCCAGATGGGGATCATCCGCCAATAACGTCTGCCCGGAATCCGTTTTCTTGCCAGATACGACCCAGTTGTTGCTGCCGTTGAATTCATTAGGAACAACGGCCCCGACGAAGCTTTTTTCAATATCCAGTTCTTCCTTGCTGATGATATATGGTGCGCCCTCTGGATAATCCGGGAATAGATCATACGCTTTTTCCTTTGGGAAGGTTTGCAGCAAATACTGTCTAAACGCCTGATCTTCCCAGTTCCCGCCTAAATCAAAGGCCATATACTTACCGATGGTGAGCGAATCGACGGGTGTCCACGGTTCTGGTTCGTATCCAAGTAAAGTGAACTCGGTCGGCCATTTCCCATTCTCCTTCAATTCATCGATATATAAATTTACCCCTTCTGCAAACACATCCAAGGCTTCTTTACCGTCGCTTGTATATACTGCATAAGACGCTTCAGCTGCCCGCCTTAGCCCAAGTGTGCGGAAATATTTATCATTTTTGACGGTTTTCTCACCAATCACTTCACTCAATCTTCCTGACGCCTGACGCCTGCTTAAATCCATTTGAAATAAACGGTCCTGTGCTTGGATATACCCTTGGGCTAAATATAAATCATGTTCATTCGCTGCGTTGATATGCGGGACCCCGCTGGAATCCCTCACAACTGTTACTTGTTTCAAAAGGCCTGGAAGCGAAATTTCCCCCTTTGTTTCCGGCAAGGACCTTGAAAGAAATACATTTGCTGCAATCAAGACAGACAGCAAAAGTAAAATAAGGATTGCAAGACTCCATAGCACCCGCTTTTTCCACTTCCGTTTTGGTTTTTGCTGAGGTACGGCAACTTCCATCGATTCATCTCACTCCCCCCTTAAAACTCTCTTACTATCTACTTAAGATATTCCGCGTCCCCACCCACCTTTCCTACCAACTTCCTAACATTCCCTCTGTTTATTTCCGGAAGGGAGAAAGGTGCAAGGACGGTTGTTCCCGCTCAAGGTCGGATCTTCCGCTAAAGGTCGAATTGTTACGGCTCAAGGACGGATTATTCCGCACAAGGACGAATTGTTCCCACTCAAGGTCGGATTATTCTGCGCAAGGACGAATTGTTTCCGCGAAATTCGATAAACATTGTCAAATACAAAAACACCGATACAATGTATCGATGTTCAGGGGATGTTAGCTATTAGCAATTATGTATTCAATCACCTTATCTGGATCATCCGTATAAAAAAGGGCCTTATCGAAGTCATGGGCTGCCTTCGCCTCAGCTTCCATGTATTCAACCGGGGATAGGAAACCAAAGAGCCTCTTCCATTTATGATTTTTCTCCAGAAGTTTTCTTTCCCTTTTTATATCCTCTGGTATGAATTTATTAATGATATAACATGGGTCAGAAAATGCATCAGCATTAAAACGCTCGTTCAAAGTTTGCAATTTTTCCCGATCCCACTCCACCCTTATTAAGTCAGATATGACCGACACATTTTGGACTGATTCAAGGATGCGTTTCGACAAAACATCATATTCTTCATCCTCTAACCCATTATCCGTCATGATCCCCACACAATACCATTTTTCATTCGGATCAAGTTCTTCATTTTTCTTGAAAAACACTCTTCATCCACCTTCCTTTCGGGCTTTACATGTCCTATCTCTTTTTCTTGTATGCTTTTCCGTATTCACGTTTTTCCCATTCATTATCTAAATGAATAAAGCAACATGTCCGTATTCACGCCATTTCACTATATCATGGAGATATATCCATATGACGAAAAATGAAGAAAGCTGCTGGTAAGGTTGCCACCATTCACCAAACTTCTTGCATTTAGGAAACTTCATGACATACAAAAAAAGATACCCTGAAGAGGATACCTCCATCATACTGGCTGAAGGGCCAGCCCTCTTTGTTTAAGCAGATATTCCAGTGCCTGCCTGAACGATAGAAAAGGTTTTACCTGATTAGACAAATCAAGTTTGACAATCTCTTTCACCACATCAGGAGCAAAACCGACAAACATCGTTTCCGTTCCCATCAACGCCAGTGCCCCCACTAATTGATCCAGCAGTGTGAGCATATTGCTTTCCTTCGTAAAGGTAATGCCGGAGAAATCCATAATCAATACTTCCGCATGCAGGTCTGCACATTTTTGCAGTACCGTCGATTGCATCGACTCCATTCTCCAATCATCAATGCGCCCGATCAATGGTAAGAGCAGCACATCCTTTAAAACGGTCTGAACAATCGGAGTGGCCAATTCTTCCATGACTTCCTGGTTTTCTTTTATTTTCTGCAAAGAATCGTTTGCCGCTTTTGCCATTTCTTTATAATGATTCACATAACTTATGCTCACACAGTGTATGAATTGATCCAGTATTGCATCAATTATCGAGCTTGCCTTTAGCAAAATTTCAATGGAGTAGTAGCGGTTGCTTACTTCTTCTTCAATGAAACTCCAGAAAAGGTTACGCACCAGCTGAGCTTCCTCAATATTTTTATTTAAAGGGATTCCCATGTCCACGACGCGCTTTCCTATTTCCATACCCGTTATTTTCATACTTTCCATCGCTTGTGCCTTACCGTGAATCAGGGCATCTGCATGAATTTGAATTAGTTGCGACCTTACCTCTTTACTGGTTTCAAAATCATAGAGTGGGCCCTCTTCTTCAAACAACTCGATATGCTCCACTAAGATATATTTGAATTTTTCGATTTTTTCACCGATCATTCTTAATTCTTCCATGTAGACCTCCCACACAGGGCTTTTATCACATTTTATCAAATAGTTAATGGTAAAGGATATAAAATCCTTCTATTACCAAAATGATAATAGACGTTTACCCTTCTCTTAATAAGGGTATTATGATATATGACCTGGAGGGATTATCATGAAAAAGGATCAAAAAGACTTTGAATCTGAAAACATGAGCGATTTAGTCGAACTCATAAACAGTAAAAATAACAGCCGCAGAATCCTCGATGTACTACGGCGTAATAAAAAGGATAAAAATAAAAACAAAGATAAAAAGTGAAAAAGCCCATTCCAATATGGTCTGGGTTTTTAAATGGGATAAAATAAAAGAGCTGAGTTTGTTTTTTGAGCAAACTCAGCTATACCTGCCACTATCTTTTTCTTCGAATTTCCTTCACATGGTTTCCTTCCGTGGTAATATAAACTGTTTCATCGATTTTGTATGTTAAATAACGGTCACAATCGATTTCCAACGTTTTCCCATTGTTGAATTTCATTGCGCAATTGGATCCCTCTTCGGTTTCCGTCACATCAATGACTTCGTTCGTCTTAAAACCGACTGCCTTGCCATCGGAGAAATGTGGATAGTATTTTTCAACAATCTCCACCTTTTCCAATCTGCCCGGACTTGTTAAGTATACAACGAATAATATAATTAAAACGGCTATTAACCCAATGAGAATTACTGCTTTTCGTTTCACTCTATCTATTACCCTCTTCTCTTATCAATCTTTTATTCAATATCATTTTTCACTAGATTATATTCAGGATTCCGGAAAATCATGATAGAAAAGAACATTTTATTTAACGATTTTCACTTTTTCAACCATCATGACACAAACGGCAGCAAGGATGATTAGGATGGATACAGCCGAGATGACCCCTCCCCAACCGAACTTCATCAGGAATAAACCTCCTGATGCTCCTACTACACTTGACCCCGCATAGTAAAACAGGAGATATAAAGCGGATGCTTGTGCCTTTTCACTTTTATCAGCTAACGATCCGACCCAGGTGCTCGCAATTGAATGGGCTCCAAAAAAGCCAAATGTAAACAGGGCAAGCCCGATTATCTTCAACAAAAGTGGATCCAATAAGGTTAAAAGGGCCCCCAGCAGCATGATTGCGATTCCGGAAAGAAGAACAAGCCTCCGACTATATTGATCGGCAAGCTTCCCCATCCATGTAGAACTAAATGTCCCCACTAGATAAATAATGAAAATGAAGCCGATCAATGTCTGTGATAAATGATATGGCGGTCCCATTAATGGTATACCCACAAAGTTATAAACGGTAACGAACGAGCCCATTAATAGGAAGGCCATCCCGAATAAAAGTACTAGTCTGCTATTCCATAAGTTATTAATAAGGGAGGTTTTAATTCTCGACAATGATACTTTTTTACGGACAGCATGCTGCGAACGTGGAAGCATCAACCAAAAAGCCAGACTGATGATCAAACTTAAAGCCCCAAGGCTGCCAATCGCTATGTTCCATGAGAAATGGTCGGTCAGCACTCCGACAATCAGCCTGCCTGCCAATCCGCCGATACTCGAACCACTCACATAGATTCCCATCACATAGCCCAGGCTTTTCGGATCGAATTCTTCATTGATATAGGCCATCGCAATTGCCGGGAAACCTGCAAGCACCGCTCCTTGAATCGCCCGTATTGCAATAAGGATGTATAGGTCATCCTGGATGAAGCTGACGCATATGGATAACAACGCAGACAGAGTGAGCGCCGTCCCCATTATTTTTTTCCTATCGATATTTTCTGAGAAAAAGGAAACAAGCAATAAACTGATGGCAAGCGTTCCTGTTGCGAAAGATAATGTAAGACTTGCCATTGCAGGAGAGACTCCGAATTGCTTTGCGAAAACCGGAATGACCGGTTGGGTACTATACAGATCCGCAAACGTTACAAAGCTACCAAGAAATAAAGCCAAGATTGTTTTCCTGAATGATTTACCAGCAGGCTCGATATAATTCACTTTTGTTCAGACCCTTCACTATTAAACTTCCCCCCTATGTTAATACGAACTTCCTGAGTTGTCTATTTCGCCACTTATGGCCAAACGGAAAATCAAGTTCCAGCAATTTACAAAAAAACCCTTCACTGCATGCAGTGAAGGGTTTTTCATTAATATGAACGTTTATCATCCCGCTCACTTTTTTTAAGCAGCCAGTACACAGGCATACCTATAAAGAGGATGATCATCGAGTACAGGGCATTTAAAGGTGTTTGGATTAATGTGCTTACAACAATATATATTGCACCAGCAATGGCCACAATGGGAATGAATGGGTAAAACGGTACTTTATATGTTTTTGCATCCGGATCTTTCTTGCGTAAGATGAAGACCGCGAAGAAGGCTAATCCATAAAAACAGAAGACAGAGAATACGGCCATATTGGTAAGTTTGTCAGGGTCTGCTACAACCATCATTATGATGGCAATGATCACTTGTAATATCGTAGCATTTATGGGCGTTTTAAACTTGGGCGATATTTTCCCGATTTGTTTATGGCCAGGCATCATTTTATCAGTCGCCATCGCCAAGGTTATACGCGGAAAGGTCAGAAGCTTTCCGTTCAAACATCCGAAGATTGAAATCGCTATTCCGATTGATATCAATTTCCCGCCCAATTCACCAAATAGATGCGTTGCCGCAACATTCGCTGCATTCGTACCATGAGCGATGATTCCCTCTGCTCCCAAAACATGAAGCATGGCAAGGTTCACAGCCAAGTAAGCGACCATGACCACGACTAATCCTGTTATGATTGCTCTCGGCAACGTTTTCTGTGGATTTTTCATTTCCCCTGCCATGAAGCCGACATTCATCCAGCCATCATACGCCCAGAGGGTAGCCAAAATCGCACCGGCCATACTGATTTTCATTGAACTTTCACTACTGATATTGAATACAGGCATATTACCTTGTGCGATACCGAACACCGCTATGAATATGATGGGGATCAATTTAGCAACAGTCGATAATGTTTGTATTATACCGCCGTATTTTGTCCCCAGCAGATTCATGCCTGCTATAAATACGATCGTAAGAATGCCTATTGCCAAAGTGTAATCTGAAGCGATATTAAATATTCCTGCGACTAATAACCCGAAGTATAAACTGAGTGCGCCCATGACTGCAGGTCCATATACCAATGTCTGAACCCAGCCGCATAGGAATCCCCATGCTTTTCCGTACACTTCTTCCATATAGACATATAAGCCCCCAGTTTTAGGAATCCGAGTACTCACTTCCGCAATCGTCAATCCGCTTGCAAGGGTAATCAGGCCACCTATCAGCCAAGCTAATAAGGCCATGGTTGAATTACCACTTAACTCAAGCACGTCACCAGGTCTCATGAAAATACCAGAACCGATAACTGTACCAACTACAATAGATGTTCCAATCCAAAAGCCAATCGTTTTTTTCAATTGGTCATTCCCCATGATGTCCTCCCCAGGTGTACACATGTACTTGTTTTATACTAAAATTATATCATATAAATTATATGGAAATAACTTATTCAATAATTTGAATAGTCCAATAAGGTTCCGGACACGTTGGTATCACTGTGCTTGGCTAGCTTTATTACAATTATATTTTTTTTACTAATTATGTCTGGAACTGCAACAAAAACCGAATATTCTCTGTAGAAAAAACGTTTTATAGAAATTTAACTCGATAATAACGAATTAAATATCACAAAACGAAAGTATCATTCGTTATATATACAGTCTGAGATACCCGGTTTTTTCTCGGACACAAAAAAACCACTCCGAATCAACGGGGTGGTTCCACTCCTCTTTCAAGCTTCAATTCGTATTACCAAATAATGAATAAAAGCACAACCGCCAAGACAATCCGGTAGATGGCAAAAGGAGTCAATTTAACTTTATTGATTAAAATCAAGAAAAAGCGGATACAGAATAACGCAAAGATGAATGCGCTGATGAAACCTGCGATAATGAATGGCAGAACTTCAGGTGTGATGTAATCCCAATATTTAACTATCTTTAAAAGACTGGCACCCGCCATGATCGGCACCGCCATGATGAATGTGAAATCGGAAGCAGCCCGATAGCTCATTCCTAATAGCACACCACCGGAAATCGTTGAACCTGAACGTGAGAATCCCGGCCATAGGGCCAAACATTGAATTAAACCTACACCCAAAGCTTGTTTATAAGTGATTTGGTCAACCGTTTCTGTGGTCAGCTTTGGACGGAATTTATCAGCCGCAATCATTAAAAATGCGCCCAAGATTAATCCAACGATAACCGTCTTCATGGTAAATAAATTTTCATCGATATAATCTTCGAACAATAGACCTAATACAGTAGCTGGTAACAATCCGACGATGATCTGCAAGAGGTTAAGCTTTTGGCCCTTCACAGCAGATGGGTCTTTCATTTTCCTTAAACCAAGCAAGTCCATGAATCGCCCCCAGAAGAGCACGACTACAGCGAGTATCGAACCAAGCTGGATAACCACCTTGAACACATTGGCTATTTCACTCCCGAAAAGTTCGTTCGATTTCAGCCATAAATCATCAACGATAATCATGTGCCCTGTAGACGATACAGGAGCAAATTCAGTTAATCCTTCAACAAGACCAAGGACAACAGCAACAAAAATTTCCCACATATTCATTTTTTTCACCTCATAATTCGTACACCTGTTATGGAAATACCATATGTATTTTACTCGTTGTTTAAAATATTGTCTATTAAACATTGCTGAAACAATTTAGGGATACATGTATGATAGGGTTCAAAATAAAGTTTAAAGGGGAAGTGATGAATTTGCAAAACATATTGATTTTCGCCCATAGAGGGTCCAAAGGGACGCATCCTGAAAATACCATGGCTGCATTTCAAGAGGCGGCAGAAATCGGTGCCGAGGGGATCGAGTTCGATGTCCACCTCAGTTCTGATGGGGAATTGGTCATCATCCATGACGAAACGCTTGATCGAACGACCAACCTTACTGGTTATGTAAAAGATCATTCGTCACAAGAGCTGAAGACGGCTGATGCCGGGGGCAAATTCTCCAAGGAATTTCTTGGGGAGCGGATTCCTTTTTTAATGGACGTTTTCGACTGGGCTAAGGGAAATGCTTTATTGATGAATATCGAAATCAAAACGGATAAACTCGCTTACGAAGGGATCGAACAGAAGATCATTGATTTAATTCGTCAATATCAAATGGAAAATCGGGTGATCCTATCTTCCTTCAACCATCAATCAATTGAAAAAGTGAAGATGCTTGCCCCAGAACTTGAACGTGCATTATTGTTCGAAGGACTTCCTGAAAACTTCGAAGAAATCTTACGTGATAAAAAAGAAGCCGGTTTTCATCCTGATAAAAATAGCCTGACTCCAGCAGTTAATGAAAAAGCGAAAAAACTTGGATACAAAATCCGCCCTTGGGTCGCCAATGATGAAGCGGACATCGTCAAGCTCGCAGAGATGGATGTCGACGTTATCATGACCGATTTCCCTGAAAAGGCAATCAAGATTTTAAAGGCTTGGCAGTCACATGGCTGAATAATGCGAAAGAGAAGGAGCGATACCCCTTCTCTTTCAAATCCATATTTATTCAGTTATTAACGAGAAAAGTTTGATCCGCCTAATTGTTGTTCAGCCATTTGAACTAAACGTTTTGTGATTTCCCCACCAACAGATCCGTTAGCGCGAGAAGTAGTGTCTGCACCTAAGTTTACACCAAATTCACTAGCGATTTCATTCTTCATTTGTTCTAGGGCTTGCTCTGCACCAGCTACTACTAGTTGATTGCTGTTATTGTTGTTTGCCATGTGTTTTCACCTCCTACTAATATTAATTAGCATTTTTAGCTTAAATTATTATTGCCAATTTATTGAATTATTTTTCTTTACGATCCCTTCAATCAAAAGCTCTTTATCATGAATTTCTTTTTCTGTTCATAAACTGTTAGGAAACTTTCAGTAGGAGGGAAAAGATTTGCAAATACATGTGGTTAGGCCAGGCCAGACGTTATATGGCATCGCCCAGACGTACAGCGTAACTGTTGATAGGCTCGTGGAAACAAATAAGATTCCTAACCCAACTAATCTTGTTACTGGGCAGGCCCTTGTCATTCCAATTGTCGGCAGCTATTATTTCGTTCAACCCGGTGATAGTCTTTTTTCCATTTCCCAAAAGGTTGATGTCCCTTTTCAAGAATTGGCAAAAATAAATGGCATTTCCGAAAATCAAAACTTATCCGTTGGATACCGTCTCTACATTCCAGCACGTAAGAAAAGGACCGCCGAATTCAACGGGTATGTCGAGCCGAGGGGTACAACGGTTGCACCGGCCCTTGAAACGGCTGCAAGGGAAGCTGGGCCCTATTTAACCTATTTGGCCCCATTCAGCTTCCAGGCGCTTCGTGACGGCTCCTTAAAAGAGCCATTGCTCAATGAATTCCCTGCCATCGCCAGGGAAAATAAAAATGTCTTGATGATGGTGATCACGAATCAGGAAAAAGACCAATTCAGCGATGAGCTCGGGCACATCATCTTGACGAACACTTCCGTTCAAAATAAGTTCCTGAACAATATCGTTTCAACTGCAAAGAAATATGGATTCCGGGATATCCACTTTGACTTTGAGTTTTTAAGGCCGTCTGATAAAGAAGCTTATAATCAATTTCTCCGAAAAGCCAAGGAACGTTTCAAGAAAGAAGGATGGTTCATTTCTACGGCACTTGCCCCCAAAACAAGTGCGGAACAAAAAGGCCGTTGGTATGAGGCTCATGACTATAAAGCACATGGCGAAATCGTCGACTTCGTTATCATCATGACTTATGAATGGGGGTATAGCGGGGGACCGGCAATGGCTGTATCGCCAATTGGACCTGTTCGGGATGTGCTCGAATATGCCGTCACTGAAATTCCTTCCAACAAAATCCTGATGGGGCAAAATCTATATGGCTATGATTGGACCCTGCCTTTTGTACAGGGATCCACTGCCAAGGCTGTAAGTCCGCAGCAGGCCATCCAGATTGCAGCTGCCAATAATGTTGCCATCGAGTATGATGAAACCGCACAGGCCCCGCACTTCAATTATACGGATATTGAGGATAGGCAGCATGAGGTGTGGTTTGAAGATGCCAGATCCATTCAGGCAAAATTCGATTTAATCAAGGAATTGAATCTAAGGGGGATGAGTTATTGGAAGCTCGGCCTAGCCTTCCCTCAAAACTGGCTGCTCATCAGTGATAACTTCAACGTACGCAGAAGGGTCTAAGAACAGATTGAGCCTATTTATCAAACTTTTGGAATACCGAAGCGCAAACGGACATATAATCCATCATCGAGCATGAAGTCCAGTTCAGGATACGTGACTCAGCCATAAAAGCCTTCCGACGTCTTCCGGAAGGCTTTTATCATTTCCCTGTTATCCGAGTTGCACTTTTTTAGATAATCTACGAAATTCATGATTCAAAGTTTGTCTGACTGCCTTATGAGCAAAGCCTTTTTTGACCATACTAAAAGGAATAGCTTAAGGGGTGTGAAAAACATGATTCGATTCGGTCCATACATTAGCACCGTTCCTAGAATTCCGCGTTTCATCAGATTGCTTTCTACCATCGCATTATTTTTACTCTCCTTCGGGGTATTGATCCACCTTGTGGAGCCGAAAAGATTCCCTACTTTACTCGATGGCATCTGGTGGGCAATCGTGACTATGTCAACGGTAGGTTACGGAGATTACACGCCTGTGACCAATCTTGGTAAAGTCATTGGGATCACCCTCATTTTGTCAGGTGCAGGCCTGATCACCTCTTATTTTGCGTACATTGCTAAAATGTCCATTTCCAATGAACAGCAATTTCTAACAGGAAAGAAAGTATTCAGCGGCGGTGGCCATATTATCATTGTGGGCTGGAATGGCCGTTCCAAGAGAATCATCCAAAACATTCATAATAGTACTCATCATCAATCTATTGTCCTTATAGATGATACGCTGCAAAAGCACCCGCTACCAAGAACGAATATCCACTTTATCCAAGGAAAAGCTACATTGGATTCCGTTTTGCAAAAAGCTAATATAAAACAGGCCATACGCGTCCTTATCACTGCTGACCTCAAGCAAGACGAGCTGCATACGGATATGTTCTCGATATTAACGTTACTGGCCGTCAAAGGCTTGAATCCGCATTTGTATTGTCTTGTGGAAATATTGACGCAAGAACAAAAGGAAAATGCTTTGCGGGCAGGAGCGGATGGTATTGTCGAAACGAATAAATTTGCAAGTGATTATATGCAGGATTGCTTATCGAGAGGGATCATTGTGGAAGCTGAAGAGCAAAATGAATGGGATGGATTGAACATCAAACAACTGGCCATCCAGAGTGACTGGGCAGAATTGACGTTTAAACAGTTGAGCGCCAAGCTATTTGATCAAGACATTCTATTGGTGGGCATCATTTCAGGAGGCGAGACATTCATCAAGCCCCCTGCAAATGTAATCATACATCGCAATGACACCCTGCTCATCATTGAAGATTAATGTAATAAAAGCTTTTCCAAATCATGGACAAGCGATTTACCATAAGAGATATAGTTTTCCGGAAATTCGGCATCCGGATTTTCCGGCTCAGCAAACTGATTGAAGGAAGCGGTGAGGTTTCCGATATTTCCTTCACCGTCAACACCGTCCTCGTATTTATGAGATAACAAAAACGGTTGTAAAAGTTCGACCATTACCCCATCCTGATCGAGTGAACCATCAACCGCCCTGAAAGGGACACGCAAAAACTGGTACCCATCACTGTCATCCATTTTATAATCAAACGACCCGTTGTCATAATCCCAGCCTCCGCCTATCACATATCCTTCCGGCTTTAACTTCGTCTCCAGGTCGAACAAACCGAATGTTTTCCCTTCCAACTCAGAAGAAATTTTAATCATTGTATAAAAACCTCTTTCGCTATTTTTTCTATTAGCTTAACCAAAAGGCCTTTTAAAAAACCCCTGGAATGACTCGATTGTACCCTCGATTCAGGATAAGAAGATTGGCTTCCTCACTGATTCCCAAGGTATCCTTACGCTCTTTTATAAAGTTTCTTTCAGCTTCAGCGCTTCCTTAATCGCAATTGCTGGATCTGCACCTAGATTGCCGCACTTCCTGTTGCAGCTGGTGGATTTTCTCCCGCTTTGCTTAAAGCCTTTTCATCCATGCCGAACCGGAATTTGCGGAACCTGTGTAATTGGAATTCATCATTGATGAATTGTGCACACATGAACCCAAATTTTTCGGTTTTTCAATGCAAGCATTCGAATATGTTAATTTAACTTTAGAGTTCAATAAAAAAAGCATGAAGCTGGATGTTATTCCTGCTTCATGCTTTTTTTATTATAAGCGCTGTTCGAGCTCTGCTTTTTTCTTTTCATATCCTGGCTTGCCTAAAAGCGCAAACATGTTCACCTTATATGCTTCCACTCCAGGCTGATCAAATGGATTGACACCTAGTAAGTAACCGCTCATTGCACAAGCTTTTTCGAAGAAATATACAAGGTAGCCAAATGTATAAGCATCAAGCTTAGGAACCGTTACGATCAGGTTGGGAACGCCACCGTCCGTATGTGCTAAAAGAGTGCCCTCAAATGCTTTATTATTTACGAATTGCACCGTTTCACCTGAAAGGTAATTCAGGCCATCCAAGTCATTGTCCGCTTCTTCAATTAAAATTTCATGACGGGCCTTTTCCACTTTGATGACTGTTTCAAAAAGATCACGCCGCCCTTCCTGAACATATTGCCCTAATGAATGCAGGTCAGTCGAAAAGTTAGCGGATGAAGGGAAAATCCCCTTTTGATCCTTTCCTTCACTCTCTCCAAATAATTGTTTCCACCACTCAGAGAAGTATTGAAGTCCAGGCTCATAGTTTATCAGCATTTCAATGGTTTTCCCTTTATTGTAAAGGATATTTCGAACCGCTGCATATTGGTATGCCTCATTATCAGCTAGCTCGGAAGAACTGTAGTCCAACCTTGCACGCTCGGCTCCCTCCATGATTTGATCGATATCTGCCCCGCTGACCGCAATCGGAAGCAACCCAACTGCCGTTAAGACAGAGTAACGTCCGCCAACATCATCAGGAATGACGAAAGTTTGGAAACCTTCCTCCGTTGCTACCGTTTTTAATGCGCCCTTTTCTTTGTCAGTGGTCGCGTAAATTCGGCTTTTAGCTTCTTCAACACCATATTTTTGTTCCAGCAGTTTCCTGAATATCCTGAAGGCCAGTGCTGGTTCAGTCGTCGTACCGGATTTAGAGATAACATTGATCGAGAAATCCCTGTTTTCCAGCAGGTCCATTACGTCTTGCATATATGTAGAGCTTATATTATTACCTACAAATAAAATTTGTGGTGTTTTTCTTTTGTCCGTCGGCAAAATGTTATAAAAACTATGTTGAAGCATTTCAACTGCCGCGCGCGCTCCCAGGTATGATCCACCGATTCCGATAACAAGTAACACATCTGAATCTTTTTTTATTTTTTCCGCTGCTTTTTTGATCCTCGAGAACTCTTCTTTATCATAATTGGCCGGTAAATCAAGCCAGCCAAGATATTCATTGCCTGCCCCTGTCTGTTCATGCAGAGAATGGTGGGCCACTTTTACAGCATCCTGTAAATAGGTAATTTCATGCTCCCCGAAAAACGGTAGGGCTTTTGAATAATCGAAACGAATATGGGCCATTCAAATTCCTCCTTGATTTTTAGTTTCCCTATCACTTTATCTGATGTAATTCTCATAATCAAGATATCGGTCAGGTAAATAATGAATTATACGTTCAAAGTAATCTCCCACCTGACAAGGCGGGAGAATGAACATTTCACTTGAATTATAATGAAGCCCGTAAAATGGCAAGGACATCTTCACGGTTCAGGATTTTGAATCGCCCAAATCCCCCTCTGCTCATCGCTTTATCAGCCATGACTTCCAATTGTGAGTCATCGATGCCATAATCCGAAAGATTGGTCGGCGCACCTAAGCTGCTCCAAAACGACCTAAGTCTTTCAATGCCCTCAAGGGCCGCTTCCTCATCCGTTTTACCTTCCGGATCAACATGGAACACACGGACTGCAACCTGTTTAAAGCGTGCAACATTTTCATGGAGCACATGTTTCATCCAATTTGGAAATAAGATGGCCAATCCTCCGGCATGCGGGATGTCATAAACAGCTGAAACGGCATGTTCAATGTTATGCGTTGCCCAATCCCCACTGTAGCCAACCCCAAGCGAACCATTCAAGGCAATATTTCCTGCATATAGGATAGTGGCCCTGTGTTCATAATCCTCCAGGTTTTCCAATAGTTTAGGCGCCGTTTCAATCACTGTCAGTAACAGCGATTCACAAAACCGGTCTTGAAGAGGTGCATGCGTTTCCGGATGGAAGTACGTTTCGAACACATGTGACATCATATCGACCATTCCGTATACAGTCTGATCTTTTGGTACCGAAAAAGTATTTTCTGGATCCAAAATGGAGAATTGGGGAAATACCAATGGACTTCCCCATCCATATTTCTCTTTCGTTTCCCAGTTTGTAATGACTGAGCCGGAATTTGCCTCGGAGCCGGTTGCAGCTAAAGTCAGTATCGTTCCAAACGGAAGGGCCTCTTCTACTGATGCCTCCTTAATGACTAGATCCCATGGATCCCCCTCATATTTAGCACCGGCAGCAATGGCCTTTGTCGCGTCAATGACACTGCCGCCTCCAACAGCAAGCACAAAGTCGATACCATGTTCTTTACAAAGGTCAACACCCTTCCGGACTGTTGAGATGCGTGGATTCGGTTCAACTCCGGAAAGTTCGTGCACCTCTGCATCGATCTCTTTCAAGGCATTGATCACTTTTTCATATAAGCCATTTTTCTTTATGCTTCCTCCACCGTATACAAGTAAAACCTTATCACCATATGCAGGAATTTCCGTTTTTAAACTTTCAAGCTGATCTTTCCCGAAAATTATTTTAGTAGGGTTTTTATAAGTGAAATTCTCCAAAAGATTTCTCTCCTTAATGCCACATCGGCCTCTAGAAAATTGCCCACTTGGCCACTGGCAGTTTTTTTCTTTTCTTCATTATGACCAATGTTCCATATAAATACAAAGCATCCGTCCGGAACTTCTGCAAGGATGTATATTTACATGATGAAAAAGCATGATAAGTAAAGAACTGATTTTTTCAAAAAAAGGAGGCTGTACAATGAGCGGAATACAAAGAATTGCACTTGTTCTTACAATAATCGGGGCAATCAACTGGGGATTAATAGGGTTTTTCCAATTTGACTTGGTCGCTTCGATTTTCGGAGGGCAAGATGCTGGAATGGCCCGTATCATTTATGGATTGGTTGGAATTGCCGGCCTAATTAACCTTGGTCTTCTCTTTAAACCAAGTCCTGAAACTGCCAGTGAACCAGAAACCAAACCGACTCGTTGAAAGGGATTTTGTTTATATTCTATAAAAATAAAGCCGGACCATGGATAAAAAACATGGCCCGGCTTTATTTAATTCATTTTCATGAAATCATGAAAATGACAAAAAAAACCGACTGATCGATTGATCTGTCGGTTCACAAAATTATTTTTTGATTAGGTCTTCGCGTTGAGATTGTTCAATCCACTCTTGAAGTTTGTCTTTCAATGTGTTGAAACCTTCAGTAGATTCGATGTGAGATGTTGCTTTAACAGATGCTTGGCGTTTTTTTGGAGCTTTTTTCGGAGCTTCAGTACGCTCAGGAGCTTCTTCTGTTGCGCGGATCGATAAGCCGATTTTTCCAGCAGCTGAATCGATTGAAAGCACTTTAACTTTTACTTCATCGTTCACTTTTAAATGTTCGTTGATATCTTTAACGAATCCGTGAGTAATTTCAGAAATATGAACTAAACCTTGAGTTGATTCATCTAAAGCAACAAAAGCACCGTATGGTTGAATACCAGTTACTTTACCAGTAACTACCGCACCAATTTCGAATTTTTCAGACATGGTAACACTCCTATTTTATATATATTTTTTCGTCTTTTCACGCAATAAAAAATTATATCACATAATTGGAAAATAATCAAAGTTAAGTATACCATACTTTTTTAAATTTTACTCATTAAAAATGTTTGTTTTTTGGAAATAATAAATATTATAAGAACGTTATTTATAATTTAACCTAAAAATTTGCAAATAACCTCCATTTCCTTAAGATATTTACTCATTTTTCTAAAGATTGTAATATTAAAACACTACCCATTTCCTCATAATCATAGTAAGATGAGAAAATGTTTTAAAGAAATTATTGTTTACAGCTAGATAATCTTTACATCTAAAGGAGTTTTTCCATCATGTCAAAACAAGAACAATGGACTTCAAAACTTGGGTTTATCCTGGCAGCCGCGGGATCCGCTATTGGATTAGGCGCCATCTGGAAGCTCCCATATATGACTGGTGAAAATGGTGGAGGGGTCTTTTTCCTGCTCTTCATTTTGTTCACACTGCTTATCGGTGCCCCCATATTAATAGCGGAATTCACAATTGGCCGCAATGCACAGAAAGATGCCATTAGCGCATATAAATATATCGCCCCAGGAAAACCTTGGGCTTTGATCGGATATGGCGGTGTCGTCGCTTCCATCATTCTGCTTTCCTTCTTCAGTGTCGTTGGCGGCTGGATCATCTCCTATTTAGCAAGAAGTTTAACCGGTTCCCTTTCAAACTTAACCCAGACTGAATATGGAAACTTCTTCAATACGATAATCAGCAATCCTTATGAAACGGTTATCGCTCAATTATTATTCATGGTTTTAACCATTTGGGTCGTGCAAGGGGGCGTATCCAAAGGAATTGAAAAAGCGAATAAATATATGATGCCTTCATTGTTCATTCTTTTCATTATTCTCCTCATCCGTTCCTTGACTCTGGATGGAGCAATGGAGGGTGTAAAATTCTTCTTGAAGCCGGACTTTTCCGCTTTATCAGGGGAAACGATCCTATTAGCTCTTGGCCAATCCTTCTTTGCACTTAGTGTTGGTGTTTCAGTGATGGTAACCTATGCATCCTATTTAAGTAAAAAAGAAGATATAACTAAATCTGCCTTCTCGGTGGTTGGACTGAATATCTTCATTTCCTTGTTAGCCGGTTTAGTCATTTTCCCAGCTGTTTTCGCACTGGGCTTCAGCCCTTCTAGCGGTCCTGGACTAGTATTCGTCGTGTTGCCTGCCGTATTCAATGAAATGGCGCTCGGCGGGATCTTCATGGCCATTTTCTTCATATTATTATTATTCGCCACACTTACAACGGCCTTCTCCATTCTCGAGATCGTCGTTGCAGCCATGATCAAAGGTGATACCGCAAAGCGGAAGAAGGCTTCTTGGATAGCTGGTAGCGTCGTTTTCTTGATTGGAATTCCAAGCGCATTATCATTTGGGGTGCTTTCAGATGTGAAGATTTTCAATTTATCCATATTCGATTTGGCTGATTATCTGACAAGCAATATCGCACTGCCAGTCGGCGCCTTGTTCATATCCCTTTTCATCGGCTATCAAATGAAAAGGATCGAGGTCCAAAAAGAGTTCGAAACTGGCGCAGATTCCGGCCGGTCACTTTTTAAACTTTGGTACTTCCTGATTCGCTACATTGTGCCGATCATGATCATACTCGTATTTCTTAACTCAATTAATCTCATTTAGTAATCCAAAATGCCGTTTCGATATTTCTCGAGGCGGCATTTTTTTTCACAAAACCTACATATTCATTCGATTTCCTTTAGTTATAATATGGTAAAATCATTACATAAAGAAAATATTTCCTGAAAAAGGAGTGCCTGACTATGTCAAATATCGCGAAGAATATCCGGCAATATCGAGAAGATCATAACCTCACTCAACAGGAACTGGCTTTGAAATTACGAATCGGCACCAAAAAGATTGAAAAGTATGAAACTGGTGAATCGATTCCTGATACTCAAACCATTTTACGGCTTTCGACCGTTCTTGACATTCCAGCTTCAGAGTTCTTGAAGGACGCCCAAACCGGGAACGCTTCTGGTGTTGACGAGGACATAAAAAAGCTGATTGAAGAAATCGGATCCAAAAAGGCTGAGCTCATCCTAAGAACAGCTAAAGACTTTAGCGAAGAACAAATTCTGAATGTTATGCATACTTTATATAATACACAAGCTAATTGAAAAAAATGGTCGTAGTATGTGTATTTTTTTTCAGAGTGCTGGATATACTATGATTAACACTTTCTATGTTAATCCATTAGATTAACTCTTTTTCTAATTCCCCCTATGGAAAGGGATCCGGCTGCTTATAACGGCCGGATCCCTATTTTTTTGCTTTTATTGGCTATGGTTCTTCATGAAACGTTCCATCCTTCTAAGCGCTTCTTGAAGTTGTTCCATGGAGGATGCATAGGAACAGCGGATATGACCTTCACCGCTTTCCCCGAACACATCTCCCGGTACAACGGCTACAAGTTCTTCCGTCAGAAGTTTTTCTGCAAATTCCAACGAAGTCATCCCTGTTTTCTCAATGGAAGGAAAAGCATAAAATGCCCCGCCAGGATTGTGACAATCAAGACCCATATCGTTAAATGAATTCACGATATAATTTCGTCTTCTCCGATAACTCCGACGCATTTCTTCTACATCCTGCATTCCGTGCCTTAAAGCTTCCAATGCAGCATGTTGAGCAACGGTCGGCGCACACATCATCGCATATTGATGAAGCTTAAGCATCGCTTCAGAAATTTCCTTAGGTGCACAAACGAACCCAAGACGCCATCCGGTCATTGCAAAGCCTTTCGAAAACCCATTGATGACAATTGTCCGCTCAAGCATGCCGTCAATGGCAGCAAAAGAGGTGAATTTCTCATCATAAGCAAGTTCAGCATAGATTTCATCGGAAATGACAAGCAAGTCATGCTTTTTAATGATATCAGCAAGCATCACTAATTCTTCCTGTCCAAGCTGGGTGCCAGTTGGATTATTCGGTGAACAGATTAAAACCGCCTTCGTTTTAGGCGTGATTGCCGCTTCGAGTTGCCCGGGAGTCAACTTAAAGTCATCATCCTTTGAAGTTTGGACCGTGACCGGTATTCCCCCTGCCATGGTCACAAGCGGTGCATAGGCGACGAAACAAGGTTCCACTACAATGACTTCTTCCCCTGGATTCAAGATGGTCCTCAGGGCAATATCGAGAGCCTGGCTTGCTCCGACCGTGACAATGATTTGATCCTCTGGTCTATATGAAACATGGAACTGCTTCTCCATATACCAGCTGATTTCCGACCTTAATTCAAATAATCCTGCATTAGCCGTATAAGAGGTATACCCTTCCTCCAAGGAGTTGATCGCAGCTTCCCTCACTGCCCAAGATGTAACGAAATCCGGTTCACCCACACCAAGTGAGATGACCCCTTCCAAATTGGCTGCCAGGTCGAAAAAGCGGCGGATGCCTGATGGTTTAAGCTCTGCAATCGTTCTTGAAACATAACTCGTTTTAATCATGGTGACACCACTATCCGCTTATCTTCATCAGTTTGGTCAAAAATTGTGCCATCGTGCTTGTATTTTTTCATAATGAAGTGAGTCGTCGTAGAAATGACGGAATCCAGTGTCGAAAGTTTTTCTGAAACAAAGTTTGCCACTTCGTTCATAGAACGCCCTTCGACAATGACTGATAAATCATAAGCCCCCGACATTAAATAAACGGACTCGACTTCTTTGAATTTGTAAATCCTTTTTGCTACCTCATCGAAACCGACACCGCGTTTCGGAGTGACTTTTACATCAATCATCGCTGTGACACCATGGTATTCATCCACTTTTGCCCAGTTAATGACTGTTAAATAACGTACAATAACCCGCATATCTTCTAATTTCTTCAATGTTATTTCAATGCCCGCTTCTGATAGATTGGTCATTTTAGCCAAATCCTTCAGATCAATCCGGCTGTTATTTTCAATGATTCTCAAGACTTCCAATTCCTCTTCATTCAAGTGCATTGGAAAACCCCCCTTTTGGAATTCACTAATTTAGATGTGATGGTTTGGCTGGCAGATTAGTCTCACGAATTACCTTATTAGACTTTTTTAGAATCCTATATGACAATATAAATTAATAAGTCCTATTCTGTCAGGATAAACTTATACTATTATATCAAAATTGGTTGGCGACCTGTTATAGTAATTGTCTTTTTTCATCGTTATTATTACAATTACTGTTATGCAACAGTATTTAAGGACCTTTTTTGGGATATTCAGGTGAACACACACTTGTATCTATGACTAATACCAGAGGAGAAAGGGATTTATATGGAAATTCATACAATCAAAGGCATTGAACGGGTGGAAAATATAGAAATCTATTTTGAATATGACCATATGGATGATTCCTTCCCCACACTTGTACTGCTTCACGGGTTTTTGTCATCCAGCTTCAGTTTCCGTAAATTAGTGCCCTATTTGATCAAGGAATTCAATGTGATCTCAATAGACCTTCCCCCATTTGGGCAAAGCGGAAAGGATTATCGATATACATATTCATTCCGGAACATTGCTAAATCCGTTGTTCTGTTCTTGGAGGGGAAAAACATCAGGAAATTCAGTATTATCGGCCATTCCATGGGCGGGCAGATTTCCCTGCAGCTCATAAAATCACATCCTGATCTTGTCGACCATGCCATCCTCCTTGCCGGATCAGGCTATCAGCCCGGCTATTCGGAAAAAATGAAGATGGTCAGTTACCTGCCTTTCTTTTCATTCGGGATAAAACGGTATTTACAAAAGTCAGGGATCGAAAAGAACTTGAAAAATGTCGTTCATGACCCGACCATGATTGACGATGAAATGCGACAGGGCTATCTAGGGCCATTCATAAAGAAGCATGATATTTTCCGTGCATTGGGGAGGATGCTCCGAGATAAGGAAATCGATTTGTTGAAGGAAGACCTTAGTGATATCCATACGCCTTGCCTGCTTATATGGGGAAGGCATGATAGAGTGGTACCGTTGGATATTGGCCAAAGGCTCCATGATGACCTGCCTAATTCCGAGCTTGTTGTCATTGAGGATACCGGGCACCTTCTTCCAGAGGAGAAACCGGAAGAGGTTTATCAATTAATTAAGGAATTTCTTGGTGTAGCCTCCCCAACTTAAAAAAACAAAACTCACGAGTAAACAGCGTAAACTTACGAGTAAACAGCTCAAATTCACGAGTAAACAGCTCAAATTCACGAGTAAACAGCTCAAACTCACGAGTAAACAGCGTAAACTCACGAGTAAACAGCTCAAACTCAGGAATAAACAGCGCAAACTCACGTGTAAACAGCGTAAACTCGCGAGTAAACAGCGCAAACTCACGAGTAAACAGCGTAAACTTACGAGTAAACAGCTCAAATTCACGAGTAAACAGCTCAAACTCACGAGTAAACAGCTCAAACTCACGAGTAAACAGCGTAAACTCACGAGTAAACAGCGCAAATTCATGAGTAAACAGCTCAAACTCAGGAATAAACAGCGCAAACTCACGTGTAAACAGCGTAAACTCGCGATTAAACAGCGCAAACTATGAGTAAAGAGCAAAAAAACAACGTAAAAAAGGTGACCCTTATTTCTGGGTACACCCTTTTTCACCTTTAGATCGAACAGCTGGCATCATTTTTTATGATGAGCAGTTTCTGTGCAACTTCCAGGCATTTTTCCATCTTAACGGTTTCATCGAAAGCGAACTCGTAAATGGACTTTATTTTTTCCGCCAGTTCCTGCGGGCTATCTATATCCCGGATTGCTACGACCGTATCCGCAATTTCCGGTTCATATAGATCCCATCCTATCTGGAAAGGGTCCCATTCTTGCAAAACGGCAACCAACGCTAAATTCATTTGCTGTGTATCCATAATTCATCACCTGCTCAATAGGTTTTCAAAGAACATGTTATCATAGTATCATAACAACAGGCTTTTCACGAAGACGACAAATTTTTATTCGGCGGTGGACATTTTGAACAAGTCAATTTTTGAAGAACACATTAACAGAGAAAATTCAGGATCCGTAAAATGGGATAAAAACTCGCTCAAATCATTGTATGGGCGCGAAGATGTTCTGCCAATGTGGGTTGCCGATATGGACTTCCCATCTCCTGAGGGCATTCAAAAAGCGTTAATAGAACGCTTGAATCATCCAATTTTCGGTTATACCGTCCCTTCCGAAGCGGTTTTCACCGAAATTCAACGCTGGCTTAGAGACCGGCACTCCTGGCAAATCGATAAAGAGTGGATTTCATTTAGCTCTGGCGTCGTTTCTGCAATTGGTACAACAATCCAAGCTTTCACGGACCCGGGCGATAAAATATTATTACAATCACCCGTCTACACACCATTTTTTGATATGATCAAAAATAATGACCGGGAAGTGGTCAATAGTCCCCTTATCATAGAAGAAGATCGCTTTCAGATTGATTTCGCTGATTTTGAGGACAAGCTGAAAAGCGGAGTGAAGCTTTTCCTTTTTTGCAGTCCACATAACCCTGGCGGGCGCGTTTGGACAAAAGAAGAACTCCTCCGAATCGGGGAGCTCTGTGAAAAATATGATGTAGTCATCGTCAGTGATGAGATTCATGCTGATTTATTCCATACAACATCCAGACATTATCCGATAGGCTCGCTTTCAGAGAAGTTAGCCGACATAACCGTCACGTTAATGGCGCCAAGTAAAACATTCAATATTGCCGGCCTTCAGGCTTCATTCCTGATCACCGGTAATGAAAAATTGCAGAAGAAATTGCAAAAGGCACAAACGAAATTGGCATTCCATGGCCTTAACATCCTCGCTTTAACAGCGATGGAAGCCGCGTATCGAGAGGGCTTAAACTGGCTGGAAGACATGATTGGCTACATTGAGGAGAATATAAAAGTGGCTGAGGAATTCATCGCTGCTGAAATCCCTTCTTTGCATGTCATGCATCCGGATGCTTCTTACCTTTTATGGATTGACTGCCGTAATCTTGGATTGAATGACAAGGAAATTAAGGAACGGCTGATCCATCAAGGGAAGCTCGCATTGGAGCCTGGTTCAAAATATGGACCTGGCGGAGAAGGTTTCGTCCGAATGAATCTAGGTTGTTCACGCAGCATGATGATGGAAGGTCTAAACCGTTTAAAATTGGCTTTTTCATAAAAAAAAGAACCAGGTTGCACATAACCCTGTCAAGTAGACAATAAAAAAAGAGTATTTTAAGCTGCGGCCTTTTCTCGGTATTCAATCGGGGA
>NZ_JBHZPE010000037.1:0-51168 GCF_042787985.1 Peribacillus sp. YIM B13481 | reverse complement strand
CTAAAGACTTGATTAAAAGCGGCGGTGAGTGGATTTCTTCCGTTGATATAGAGAATGCATTAATGGCCAATGAAGGAGTCTTTGAGGCGGCGGTGATTGCAGTGCCTCACGAAAAATGGCAGGAACGACCGATTGCTTGTGTTGTTTTGAAAGACGAATACAAGGGGCAGGTGTCCCAAGAAGACATCATCGAATTTTTAAAGCCGCAATTTGCAAAATGGTGGCTGCCGGATGAAGTGGTCTTTTTGGAAGATATTCCGAAAACGGGTGTTGGGAAGTTCTTGAAAAGGGCTTTGCGAGATCAGCTTCAGGATAAATATATCAAGAAGTGATAATATGTTTGTTTAATTGAAACTTTTCGCTCTATTCTGACAACTCATCAAAACTATATAATAGATTCATAGAACAAAAGAGGAGGAAATAAATTGAGTATTGAATCGACATTACCTGCAGGCACTGTTTTAGTCACATATTCGGACCGGACCGCTACTGTTGCAATGAACCGTCCAGAGGCCATGAATTCTTTAAATCCGGTAATGCTGCATGATTTCATTAATGCCCTTAAGGAAGTAAGTGAGAATGATAAAGTGGACGTCGTCATTATAAAAGGGAATGGGAAAGCATTTTCCGCAGGTGGTGACATTAAGATGATGCTCGCGCCTGGAAAAGAAAACGCTTTCGATGAACTGATGGATGGAATCAGTGAATTGGTGACCACTCTATACTTCATGCCTAAATTGACCATCAGTGCCATTCATGGTGCAGCTGCAGGGCTTGGGTTGAGTATAGCTCTTGCAACCGATCACCTTATTGCCGATTCGGACAGTAAGGTTGCGATGAATTTTATCGGGATTGGATTAATCCCTGATGGCGGCGGACACTTTTTCCTTGAACGCCGTCTTGGTGAAGTAGGTGCGAAAGAATTGATCTGGGAAGGTAAAGTGCTTACAGCGCTTGAAGCAAAAGCAAAGGGCCTCATTCATGAAGTGGCAGACGGAACCTTGGAACATGCGGTAGAGAAGAAGGTGCAATCATGGCTGCAAAGCCCGGTTCAGGCCATGATTAAAACGAAAAAGATTCTTAGTGAAAAAAATCGCCCGCTATTAATTAAGATCCTTGAGATTGAAAAAGCTGCTCAAATGAAAATGCGTCAAACAGCGGACCACCAAGAAGGAATAAAAGCTTTCGTCGAAAAAAGAAAACCGAACTTCATCGGAAAATGACTGTATGTCACTTTATGAGTTATTTTCATCTATTTTAAGCGTTATTTTGCACTATAAGTAAATATAAAAAAGTCCAATTTCTCAGCATTTAAATTGAGAAATTGGACTTTTTTCGTTACTCCGGAAAGCGCCCTTTTCTGGAATAAGCATATAAGTTTTATAATCTGGTGTACTCGAATACTATTTAACTCGATATTCGTAGTGAGTATTTAAAAATTCTCTAATTTCATTGTTAATTTCTATTGATTGTTCTTCAGAAGGAAAATGTCCCATATCCAATGTTTTGAATGCTATTAAATTTGATAGATTTCTCTCGCTACTTTGTTTAATCGATTGGCTGGGAAAAAGATATCTTTTTCTCCTGCGATAATCAAAGTTGGACAGCTGGAATGCATTAATTCCTTCTTCTCCATTAATTTAGGCATTTCTTGTTCAAGTTTAATAAATTTAAATATATCTCCAATAATGGGTTTATCAATTTCTTTCATACTATTAGTTGACATAATGTTTAATTTTATTGAAATATTTTTCAGATGAAGTAGTATTGAACAGGATTAAAGGAAGATAAATATTCTTAATCATTTCAAATTTAGACCCTGACCGTATTCTTGCTGGAGAGACTAATATAGAACAATCAATCTTATTCGGCATTAAATTGGGAATTCCTTCAAGAAGAAGAGGAAAAAGTAGTGGTCAGCGATTTAACATATGTCAAAGTCAAAAATAAATGGCATTACATTTGTGACTTTGTCGATCTCTTTAATCGTGAAATCATTGGATTAACACAGGACCTATCAAGGACGTGAAGCTTGTGGCAAGAGCGTTTGCATCTATAAAAGGGAACCTCCGTGATATTCAGCTCTTCCACACAGATCGAGGAAATGAATTTAAAAACAAACTGATTGACGAAACGTTAAACATATTTGAGATTGGTCGTTCACTAAGTATGAAAGGTTGCCCCTATGATAACGCTGTCGCGGAAGCGACCTTTAAAATCATTAAGACTGAGTTCGCCACTCTTGGCTACTTAAGTCCTCTAGAATATAAAAAATTATCCCTTAAAAAAGTTGTTTGATTTAGTTTGACAATCCAAACGTATGATTCCTTTGTGAGAGCATCGGTGTTGTGCATTCTTTTTTAAAAAGGGGAGAGGTTGGAGTTAGTATAGTTTCATGGACGTATTTTAGTTAAGTCCTTACAATGATTTTTGAGAGGACGTGTTCGTATTGGAACGTTAGAATACAGGGAAGAAATATAATAATGAATTCAAGAAGAACATTGTAGATCTTTATCACTCGGGTAATTCAGTAAGAGAATTAAGGGGCGGATATGGTGTATCAGACGTAACAATTTATAAATGGGTTAAAGAATTTACCCCTATCTGTCAGTTCCTTTAATTTTAATTTTTCTTTTTATTTCTTTAACCTTTTTTTCTCTAATTTAAATGTAAAGAATCGCACATTTAAAAGGCTTGCCAATCAGTAACTTTTTCCAGATTAGGGCATAAGATTATATAACCCATTTGAGTTCTTCCTTAACAAAAAGGAGATGTTTAGATATGTCAGGTTGTGGCAATAGTTGTGGCGGTGGCGGTATTGGATTTGGTGGAGGTTTCGCCTTTATAGTCGTATTGTTTATACTCTTAATCATTGTTGGATGTAGTTGTGCCGGCGGGTACGGCGGCGGATACGGCGGCGGATATGGCGGATACTGCTAAAACATTATAAAAAAAATCCGACCTCAATTGGTCGGATTTTTTTATTTAAAGTAAGCTTAATCACATTTTTAAAAAGAGATATTAGTTTGAAACGGCACGTTTATAAACTTGTTGGAGATATGTTAGATGAGGCGATTAAACACCTAAAACCAGAAGATACAGTCATCCTCCAATCTGATCAAGGGTGGCATTATCAAATGAAGAAGTATCAAAAAACGTTAAAAGATTCCCACATTATACAAAGCATGTCCCGTAAGGGAAATTGTTTAGATAACGCAGTCATGGAAAACTTCTTTGGCTTGTTAAAATCCGAATGGCTTTATCTCCAAGAGTTTGAAAGCATGGAGCACTTTGAAAAGAAATTAGATGATTATATTCATTACTATAACCACAAACGAATGAAGGTAAAATTAAAAGACCTGAGTCCGATAGAATACCGAACTCAGGTTTTAGAACCTGCTTAAACTATTTGTCTAACTTTATTGGGTCAGATCAAGTTTGTCTACAGTCTGAGCACTTAAAATAAGTGCCTAAAGTGACGGCCTTTCTCTATATAGTTTAAAAGGAGGATGTGAAAAACTGGATCACGCACTAAATGATGGCGCTTCCAGTTTCAATCAGCGATGAAACAGCAATAGCGCGCCTGAAGGTGATGTACAGCGATGTGTATGATCTTGATAATTTTTTTCATTCAATAGATTTTGTCCCAATTCTTTTGCTTGTTCATCATCCTCGGCTGTAAATGATTCATCCAATAGTTTTTCCCCTGATGGTTCAAAAACGGTTAATTTGTATATTTTGCTCATTTTCAAAAACTCCCTTTTCAAATATAATTCTGTCTATTTTCTAAAGATAGGTACTGTTATAAAAATCTTATCATTATCTGTCAATTTTGACTATTGTTATGTGGGGAATGTATTAAGACAGGGAATATTGATAAGTAGCAAAATATCTTGGAGAATGATGGGAAATAACTATATCGAACTAATTTAATGGTTTCTTCCTTTAAGTTTGGAAAGAATGAAAACAAAACCTATTTATACTAGAGGAATTCTCTCCTTAAAATGAAAAATCATAAATGATATAATAAACCTGAGTAAAAGGTAGGAAGTGTATGGATCGAAGGGGGATTTTTTGAATGACGGTAAAAATCGTTAATAATATCACTGAATTGATAGGAGATACACCTGTTGTAAGGATTAATCATTTAACAGCGGAGGGTGACGCTGAAGTATTTGTGAAACTTGAATATTTCAATCCGAGCCGCAGCGTAAAAGATCGGGCTGCCTTCAACTTAATTAGGCAGGCTGAATTGGATGGTATCATTCAATCCGGGGCCACGATCATTGAACCAACATCAGGGAATACAGGAATTGGACTTGCTATGAATGCCGCTGCAAAGGGGTATCGTGCCATTATGGTCATGCCGGATAATATGTCGAAAGAAAGAATCAATATCTTAAAGGCATACGGAGCGGAAGTTGTCCTCACCCCTGCATCCGAGAGGATGCCTGGAGCCATTCGTAAAGCTGAGGAACTTGCAGCAGAGATTCCTAATAGCTTTATTCCGCAGCAATTCGAAAACCAAGCCAATCCTGATATTCACAGAGTGACGACAGCAGTCGAGATTTTGGATCAGATGGATGGAAACCTGGATGTGTTTGTCGCTACTGCTGGAACGGGAGGAACGATAACCGGTACAGGTGAAGCCTTAAAAGAGCATCTGCCGGAGTTAAAGGTTGTCGTTGTCGAGCCTAAGGGTTCCCCAGTTCTTTCCGGCGGAAAGCCTGGTCCTCATAAGTTAGTGGGTACGAGCCCTGGTTTTATCCCCAATATTTTAAATACAGAGGTATTTGATGAAATCGTTCAAGCGGCAGATGAAGATGCGATTTCCACCATGAAGGATTTGGCTTCAAAGGAAGGTATATTGATTGGACCTTCAGGAGGTGCTTCTGTTTGGACTGCCCTGCAGGAAGCCCGTCGTCTTGGAAGTGGCAAACGAGTATTATGCATTGCACCGGATAATGGTGAACGATATTTAAGTATGGATATTTTTAAATAAAGAAAAGACCGAATGCCGTGCATGAAACAATGTTCACGCCATTCGGTCTTTTTCCTAATGAATTTGCCCATACTGGAATAACCAGGTACCAAATGCCGGATTAAAATAATAATGTATGGGAAAGTATGTTCTGTACGTGTTAAAATTAAATGTATGTTTAAAGAAATCGAGGTGATAACTTTGAGCGGTGTGAAGTTCATTCATGCGGCAGATCTCCATTTGGATAGTCCCTTTTCAGGGTTGAAGGATATGCCGACATCTATATTAAAGGGATTAAGGGACAGTCCGTTTAAAGCTTTTAAAACTATCATTAATGAAGCAATTTCCCATCAGGTTGACTTTATCGTGTTATCGGGGGATCTATTTGATGGGGAAAATCGGAGTCTCCGGACACAGGTCCGGTTTCGAGCTGAAATGGAAAAACTCCAGCAGCATCAGATCCCTGCTTATATCATTCATGGTAACCATGATCATCTCAGCGGCTCATGGACTACTGTGGAGCTGCCGGATAATGTCCACGTATTTTCAGGGAAAACGGAAGTGAAACGGTTTGAAAAAATCGATGGGACGACTGTCCACCTTTATGGATTCAGTTATCCACGCCGTCACGTAAGGGAGAGAATGATTGAAACCTACATAAAAGCTGAAGGGGCCGATTATCATATAGGTCTGCTTCATGGGAATTTGGAAGGCAATTCCGAACATAGCCCATACGCCCCTTTTTCATTGAAGGAACTAGCTGCTAAAGATTTCGATTACTGGGCATTAGGCCATATTCATAAACATCAGGTAGTATCAGAAGATCCGCTGGTGATTTACCCAGGGAATATTCAAGGCAGGAATCGAAAGGAATCTGGCGTTAAAGGGTGCCTTCTCGTCGAATTTGACGGAGACACGAAGCGCCGTTCCTTTATTGAGACCTCTGAGGTGATATGGGAAAGCGAAACAATTGAAATATCCGCGGAAGGTGGATTTGATGCCCTGCTCAAACAATGCAAGGAAGTAGTTGAACAGAAGGGTTTCGATGGGAGAAGCTTTCTTTTGGAATTGAAGCTGGATGCAGGTGACGCAGCAGGCCCTTCCGGGGAATATCTTGAGGAATTAAACCAGATTTTGCAGGATGAGGAGCAAGGAGAATCGTTTATCTGGGTGTATAAAATCAAAGTCATCCATTCCATGCCGATGATTAGGTCAAATGAAAGAATATCGCCCTTTATGGCTGAGGTATCGATGCTTGCATCTGAATTTGATGATACGGATGCTGCTCTGGCCCCGCTTTATATTCATCCGGGTGCAAGAAGGTTTCTTGATTCAATAGAGCCGGAAGAGCAGAGGGAGCTTTTGGATGAAGCGGAAAGATGGCTTTTGCAAGTTTTTGAAGCGAATAAATGAATGTAGGGAGGAGGAACGGATTTGATTATTAAAGACCTCCATGTTTATGGTTACGGCAAACTGGAAAATCAGCGTTTTCCTGAATTGGGACAGCTGCAGGTTTTCTTTGGGGAAAATGAATCGGGCAAGTCAACGATCATGTCCTTCATTCATAGTATGCTGTTTGGTTTTCCGACAAAGGTTCAAAACGAACCGCGTTACGAGCCCAAAATGCATGCCAAATATGGGGGAAGGCTCAGTCTCATAACAAAAAATGATGGGGAAATCGTCATTGAGCGTGTGAAGGGAAAAGCTACTGGTGATGTGAAATTGACCTTCGAAGATGGAAGGGTTGGCGGTGAGGAAGAATTGAATGAAATTCTCCATGGCGTTGATAAAAACTATTACCAAGCCATTTTTTCTTTCGACCTTCAAGGTCTGCAGGGATTACATACACTAAGTGAAGGGACCATGAGTAAATATCTGCTTTCAGCTGGGCTTATTGGGAATGATAAACTTCTTGAAGCCGAAACGAAATTGCAAAAGGAGCTTGATTTAAGGTTCAAGCCATCAGGCCAAAAGCCTTTACTGAATGTGAGGTTGAAAGAACTTAAGGAATTGCAGAAAAAGGTAAAAGCATCAGAAGAAGAACAGCAGTCATATACGGCATTACTTCAGGAAGAAGCAAAACTTAAGGAGGAGCTCTCTAAAGTCACGATAGATATTCAAGAGATTGAAGAAAACCTTGTTAACGTGAGTACTTTTCTGCGAATTAAGCCCTTGGTTGAAGAACAGGAGGACCTTGAAACCGAAATAAGTAAAATCAAGGATGTAAGTTTTCCTGTCGATGGTTTAAAAAGACTTGAACAGTTTCAGGCAGTTGGAATGCCCATGAAAGCCCAACTGGCCGCATTGACGGATAAGATGGCCAAACTTGAAGGGAATCTCACGGAAATCGAAATCAATCCTTTCATCAAGGAACATAAAGATCAGATTGAGCATGCTATCGATCAAGGAACATTGCTGGAGAAGCTTGAGCTGGATATAAGAAGAGCGGAACATGATAGGCTGATGGAAGAAAAGAATATCGAAAAGGTGAAGCAGCAATTATTCTTGGATGTTTCTGATGATGAAATAAGAAAACTTGATATCAGTAGTTTTATGAAGGAAAAGGTCAAAAGGACGGAGAGGGAAAAGCATCAACTTCAAAATGATAAAAAACAGCTTGATGAGAAATATGGACAGCAAAAGGGAAGTCTGGAAGCTACAGAATCCCGCTTGAAGGAGATAAAGGCCCAGTTACTGCCAGATGAAAAAAGAATCGAGCTGGAGTCCTTATACAACAAGCAGAATAACACCGAATTTGAAGCAGCACAATCCCTTATTCTTGATGAACAAATACTCGAGCTTGAAAAGCAATTGGCTTTACAGAGAAAGAAGGAAGCGCATAACCGTAAACGTTCACTTATCATGAATGGCAGTTTAATAGTACTTCTTTGTTTAGGTGCGATTGGAAGTTATTTCAGTGAACAGATTTTGTTGGGAATTATACTTCTAGCCATGGCTGTTCTGTTTGCGGTTTCCAGGTCCCTCTTCAAAGGTGATGATATATTGTCAGGGTATATCCGGCAATTGGATGTGATGAAAAGGAAAAGGGCTGCAATTGGAAGTGAAACCAATCGAGTGAATGAAGGGGAGTCGATAGGACAGTTGCTTGAACTGGACCGACGTCTCCAAAGGCGGCTTGAAAGTGAAAGGTTCAAGTATGAAGAAAGAGAGGAAGCGTTTGAATCGACGATTCAGGAATATACCGCTTGGGAAGCTGGCAGGGACCGATTGGAAAAAGAGGTGAGAGGCATTCTAAGCGGTTGGGGCATGTCTTATCCCGGAATGGAATACAATCTTGAATCTGTATTTGAACTGCTTGAGAAATGGAAGGAAGCCGTTGACAGAAAATATGAAACAATCAAGCGGTTCCAATTTCTACATACAGAGTTTGAAGGTAAATCGAAGGCTTTATTTCATTTTGCATACAGCCTTGATTTCGAACCTGCCACATGGCGGGAAGCGATTAGCCTTTTGAAACGGGAAATGAATAAAACGGTTGAATTCTCCGTTCAATTAACGCAATGGATGCAGGAACGGAGTCGTTTGGCGAACGAAATCGAGCAGTTGACGATGGAAAAAGACTATCTCGATGCGGAAATGGAACAGCTTTTTGAGATAGCGAATGTAAAGGGTGAGGAAGAGTTCAGACATGACGCCGCCTTGTCCGAAAAGAAAATCACTTTCCAAAAACAACTTGATTTGATTACCATTCAAATTGGACAATCGAGAATGCTGCCTGATCAAATCCAAACTTACCTAAAACAGGGGATCACCACATATACATTTGAAAACTTGGAACGGAAACGGAAGGATTCTGTAAAGGTGAAATCACTTTTATTAGAGAAACAGTCGGATGCGAAGCATAGGATAAAACAGCTTGAAGCTTCAGGGATTCATGATGACCTACTTCATCGTTTTTATGAAGACAGGGCTGCGTTTAACGAAGAAGCAAAGGAATGGGCGAAATTGGCAATAGCCAAAAGCTTATTGAATAAAACCTTGGACCGATATAAAAGGGAACGCCTTCCGAAGGTCATCGCCGATGCAGAGCGGCATTTTGCCTTTTTAACGAATGGAAGCTATCGAAAAATCATCCTTGACCAGTCGGGAGAAGGAATTTGGGTACAGCGAAGTGATGGCTTGAGTTTCAGGGTTGAAGAGGTCAGCCGCGGGACAGCAGAGCAAATATATGTTTCCCTAAGGCTCGCACTTGCTGATCATACTTTTGAAAATGATTCATTCCCTCTCATCATTGATGATAGTTTCGTCAATTTTGATGAGGAAAGGACAAAACGGACGCTTGAGTTATTGAAAAAGGTATCGGAAAAGCGGCAAATTTTCTTTTTTACGTGTCATCGACATGTAGTGGAACACTTTACTGAAAATCAAGTAATTCATCTATCCAGTCCCGTATTGCGCCAAAATAGGAATGATTTGATCATCCCCAAAATATAATGGGATTTAAACTATAAAAAAGAGAGTGAAGTCATTGAATATGAATGAGTTTATAGGCCACCATGATTCTTCCCTAGAGTTAATCATCGAAAAGGAGTTTCCTGATAGACGATGTGTTGGGGGAAAATATTCTGCCGAAGGGCATACGATCACTTTGTATAGGAGAGATATCGAAATTCAGTGTGAACGCTCCCTAGGCTCGCTTCAGAGGCTCGAGGAATATACATGGGTGATTCTCACACATGAGATGGGACACGCGTTAGACCCCGACCTTGCTTTGCTGAGTGAGGAGCTATACAATACAGGAAAATCAGAAATCCTTTATCAAATAGAGGTCAATGCCTGGAACATCGCAGAAGGATTAGTCCCTTTTATCGATCAGGATTTATTTACCTTCATTAGAGATGAATCCCTGGCACATTGTACTAACCGCCTGCTGGTCGGTTAAAAAGCTCTCCAAATGGAGGGTTTTTTTTATCTAAATGGAGTTTGAAAGTTCAAACAGGTGATTGCCCTAAAGGGTGAACATGTACTAATGAATCGTTTGTGCGGAAGCTAAAGGCAAGTGGTAATGATAGGGTAATGGACTGGATTTTTTTACATTAATGTTTCCAAAGAAAGCTATATCTTTAATTGAGTGACACCTTATGATTCATTTGAGAGGAATGGGACACGAAATTTTGGATATATTCTTTTTTAAGATTGACAGTGAGAATCATTTTCATTAAACTAGTATTATTAGACTAAAAGGGGAGTATTTTAATGCGACCAGCTATTAACACACAGTCTCTATCGCTCGGTTATGGTGATAAATTAATTATAAATGATATGAATATAAAAATACCCGATGGGGAGATCACCGTGTTCATCGGTGCTAATGGATGTGGAAAATCAACACTGCTAAGGTCGGTTGCCCGCTTGTTAAAACCTCAATCCGGCTCAGTTTTACTTGAAGGCAAAGCGATTTCAACCATGTCATCGAAGGATGTAGCAAGAAAGATGGCGATCCTTCCGCAGTCGCCTGTTGCTCCTGAAGGACTCACAATCTATCAACTTGTTAAACAAGGAAGATATCCTTATCAAAGTTGGTTAAAACAGTGGAGCTCCATGGATGAAGAAAAAGTTCAAAAGGCAATTGAAGCAACGAACCTGACTGAAATGAAAGATCGTGCAGTCGATGAATTATCGGGAGGTCAGAAGCAACGCGCATGGATAGCGATGACTCTGGCTCAGGATACGGACATCATTTTGTTGGATGAACCGACTACATATCTTGATATGACCCACCAAATCGAGATTTTGGACTTATTGTTCGAGTTGAATGAGTTTGAGAACAGAACGATCGTGATGGTGCTTCATGATTTGAATTTAGCTTGCCGTTATGCGGATAACCTGGTGGCACTTAAAGACGGAGCGATACATGCTCAAGGTCGGCCAGAGGATATCATCACGCCTGACTTGGTGCAGCATGTATTCGGCATGGAGTGTCAAATTTCTTTTGATCCAATTTTCGGCAGTCCCATGTGCATCCCGTTTGGTAAAGGCCGTTACGCTCGAAGTCAGGTGAAAGCGCTAGCCAATGCATAACCTCTCACCATCTATTGAAAAAGAGCTTCAAGGATATCGCATATCGTTTCGAGATGATGCCAAGGTTTCCAAGACTTTCAATCATGTTGATGAGCTGATTGAGTATGCACAAGCCCGGTCTGGGGCGGAAACGTCAAGAATAGCAATTTCAATGTGGTTCAGACGTTATGCTTTTTTTGTCACGGCACAATTTTACATGTTCAGCAAACATCGTCTTATCTGGGAAGGCACACTTCAGGACATTGGCGTTTTGGATGATCCAGAAGATGAACATTGGCTTCCAGATTTTTTGCTGAAAATTAACAGGTGGAGCAATGTTCCGGAAAAGGAAAGCTCTTCTGCCCTACATTCCATATTAAGCAGCTTTGGAGCGGATGCCATTCGCACATTTTCCGGAACTACTAAAATATCGAGACTTGTACTTTGGGAAAATATTTGGAGCTACACGGTCTGGATGTATAGCGAGTTACTGAAGCAGACAGATATAAAGACGCGGGTTGGAAGGGACATTGAAAGGCTGCTTGAAGATGAAACATGGGTGAATATTGAAACACGTTCACCTTTTAAAAGATTCATTGGGGAAAAAAATGTTCCGGAGTCCATGAATCCTTATAAACGGGTGACATGCTGTTTATATTTCCGAATTGAGGGCCAGGATAAGTGTGCGTATTGTCCGAACAAGAACTGTTGAAATAGATCTGAATGGAAAACCAGGCTTGATTTCAAGCCTGGTTTTCCTGTGGGGTGAAAGTGACGGCAGCTTAGTCTTTTCCTTTCAATTGTCTGTCACTTATTAACGAAAACTAAACGCACTAACTAGATTGATATGTTATAATGTTGATATTTAATTGAACGGGGGCAGTCGCATGGGAAATGGGATCATACACTACGGAATTGGTGAAGTAGTAGATATATATATGTATATTAAAACGAGTACAAAAGCGGTTGCAAGTAATGGAAAGCCGTTTTTAACATTGATTTTGTGTGATAAAACCGGGGAAATCGAAGCAAAGCTATGGGATGTTTCCGAGGCTGATGAGAAAACATACAGTGCGGAAGCTACGGTGAAAGTCCAGGGGGAAGTCCAGAATTATCGGGGACGCAGCCAATTGAAAATCCGTAATATTAGACTTACATCAGATGCCGATGGCGTCACGAAAGCCGATTTAATTCAAACGGCGCCTTTAAGTCAAGAAGAAATGATGGAAACCATCACTCAATTCATTTTTGAAATGAGGAATCCGAATATCCAAAGGGTGACTAGGCACCTCATTAAAAAATACCAGAATGAATTCCTGACGTTTCCTGCTGCCACCAAGAACCATCATGAGTATATGTCGGGACTTGCCTATCACGTGGTATCGATGTTAGGGCTGGCTAAGGCCATTTCAACACTATATCCCTCGCTCAACAGGGATCTTTTGTATGCAGGAGTCATCCTGCATGATCTTGGAAAGGTACATGAGCTATCTGGGCCTGTGTCGACTGTTTATACTGTCGAAGGGAACTTGTTGGGGCATATCACCATCATGGTAAATGAAGTCGGTAAAGCTGCAGAGGAATTAGGCATTGAAGCAGAAGAAATCATGATTCTAAAGCACTTGATATTAAGCCATCATGGTAAAGCGGAATGGGGCAGCCCCAAACCGCCAATGGTGAGGGAAGCGGAAGTGTTACATTATATTGATAATATGGATGCCAAGATAAATATGATGGACCGCGCCTTGGAAAAAGTGAAACCGGGTGAATTTACGGAAAGAGTCTTTGCGCTCGATAATCGTTCATTCTATAAACCAACATTTTAATGAATATGCTTCTTTCTCGATGGAGAAAGAAGCATATTTTTTTTGTTCACGCATATCCTCTATTAAATGTATAGTAGATTTTTTGGGAGGGAATGGACATGCCAATTTGGATCTGGTTCGTGTTTATTGGAATAATCGTCAGTGCAGTCATGTCAATTTGGACCGCTAGGCAGGAACGCCTCATAGATGATGCATGGATTGAGAAGGAAGGTCAGAAGTACATTGAACGTATGGAAGAAGAGCGTGAAAGGCGTAAAAAGGATATAAATCAGGGAGCATAGCTTGAATGATGAGAAAAAAAGCGACAGGCCAATGGCCTGTCGCTTTTTACTATCCAATTATTTTTCAGCTTTAGTTGCGTCACCAGAAGTGATGGCATCTTTTAGATCTTTATCTTTAATCTTCACGTCAGCTTTTTTGACTTCTGAATTCAAAATATCTTGAACTTTAGCTTGGTCAATTTGAGCGACTTTCAACTTATACTCAAGATCTTTTTTCATATCTTTATATGGTTTCTTTTCTTTTGTATCAAGAAGTTGGATGATGTGGTAGCCATAATCGGATTTAATCGGTTTGCTGATTTCATTTTTCTTCATTTTGTAAGCTTGTTCTTCAAATGCAGGAACCATTTCACCTTGACCGAACCAGCCTAGCTCCCCGCCTTTTTGAGCTGTGCCTGTGTCTGTTGAATATTCTTTTGCAAGTTTAGCGAAGTCTTCGCCTTTGGCCAATTTAGCTTCAACTTCGTCAGCGGTTTTTTTGTCTTTTACAAGAATATGTCTCGCTTTGATTTGTGGTTTATAGTCTTCATAAGCTTTTTTTACGTCAGCTTCTTTTACTTTAATATCAGCAACGGCTGCTTTTTCTTGAAGCATGCCGATTTTAAGTGCACGTTTAAGATCATCTTCGCTCTTATATCCGGAAGAGGCCAGGGCAGTTTGGAAATTTTCACCCATTTGTTTTTTAAGCTCGTCCGTTTTAGCTTTTACTTCCTTATCCGTTACTGTATATTTCTCGGAAAGAACTTTTTCATAAATAAGTTCTTGAAGGACGGCATCACCATAACGGTCTTTCATTACATTGTAAAGTTCTTCTTTAGATATATCTCCCGCTTTAGTTTCCACGACTGCTTCCTTGTCGCTGTTGCATGCTGTAAGTCCGATCAGCCCTGCAGTAACAGCAATCGATAATGCCCATTTCTTCATAAAAACAACTCCTAGTTTTAAGTTTCTGGTTTGCTATTCTTCGTATTTCCACAAAATTAACTATAACATATTCTGGTTAGTTTACAAAAAATAATATATTGGTGTTTGAATAAGAATTTTTGGAAAATGGGTGAACGCCTACCCAGATAAAGAACCATTACATATGATAAATCGAGGACATCCAAAAGGAGGTAGCATAATGAGTAATGGATTTAACGGAGGTTTCGCTTTGTTAGTGGTGTTATTCATTTTATTAATAATTGTAGGAGCATCCTTTTGCTAATAGTTCGCAATATTAATAATGGAAAGAGCCCACTCCTTTTGCCGTGGAGTTGAATAGGATAGGGTAGCCGCTACAAAAAAGATTGAATTGATTATCAAGCTATGAAAGGAATGGATTCCTTTTGGCGGATATAAGAGTGTGCATGAAAATGCTATTACTTAAGAATGGAAGGGAGGAAGATCAATGTCTGGAGGAATAGGTGGAGGCTTTGCTCTAATTGTCGTTCTTTTCATCCTGTTAATCATCATTGGAGCTTCTTGGTTATAAACTCATAAACAAAAGGCGAAGCTGACCGCTTCGCCCTTTTTCTTTATGTGGATAATGCGCCGGGTATCACCAATGTATGTAACAAATGATGGCCATCATTTGTTGCTTATCTCTACGTATACAAAATTTCAATATAGGAGGATAATAACATAATAGTAATTAAAACATTAATGATCCTGAATACTTTAGGCTGCCGGTCTTCAGCAATTTCTTTTTGAATGCATAAAGAGTTTGTCATTCTATTAATATTATAAAGAATCAAAATAGCAAAAATAATAAACCAGAACGAGATCAAAACCTAAAATCCCTCCTTGCAAAACATCATGTATAAATACGATACCAAATTATAATGAAAAAAGATACCTAAAAATCTTATCAGGCATCTTTATGAATAGATAAGGAATCACTTTTGAATAAGTATATCGTACCCTTCTAGATGTTCTTCGATATATGAATGTCCTGGGGAACCAACCAGGTTTTTTATATAAATAAAATCCGACACGCATAATCCAGTGTGCAGGGATAATAAAATAGTGAAATAATGGATGTAATGTGGAAAACTAAGGGCACAACCAATCAATATGACAGACATAATGAAGAAAGGTAACACAAGGGTCAAGAGATAGAGGTGCTTTCGAATCGGATAATGCACATTGACCCTGCATGTAAGCACAAGTTTCCACTTCAAGGACCAAGAAGTTTTTACTTTTTTACATAAAAATCGTAAAGGTAAATAGTGTAATAGTTTGTGAACAGGATATAATAAGAGCAATAGGCTAAAAAATACCATTGTTTGATCGTCATACAAAACAACATGGGATGAAAAGACACTTAATAATGTATAGATCAGAACAAAAGACATCAATATAGTAAAAACTGAAAATAAGATCAGACGGCAATTCCCATATTGTTTTGCCACGTCAATTGTTTTCCACGAATTCATTTAGAATCAGCCCTCCAAAGACCGTTGAATTTACCTACATACATTACGATGAATGGGTGGAAAAAGCAATAGAATTCTTGGATTAAGTTTTATGATAATAATCACTTTAGAGTGGATGAATATTAAAGACGTTTAAGGCCGGGTTTTGGACATGGATTTGGCTGATTTTTTTGAACGTGAAAATCTGATTGGTTTTAAGTCTTTTATGATAAAATTGAATGATTGATTGGGGATTAATGATGTATGAATAATATAAATGAAGAAATAGAAATACTCCGTTTTCATCAAAGGCTTTTATTAAACATGATACGTAATCCGGAGGCCAAGTTGGACTTTCTTTTTGTGGAAAAAAATTTCACGAAGAAGGAAGCGGAAGAGTTATTAGAAACATGTGATATCTTGAGCAAGCGCTACGAAATAGAAAAAGCGGAAGGTTACATGAACTTTCGACCGCTTTTTAATCAATTTGAAAGAAAGGTTAATCCAAGAATAACCATAAAGGAATGCATTGATGCATGCCTCTCACAAGGTTTATATGTATCATTCATGAAGGAAATGGATAGAGTGTGAGATTAAACTGGTTCAGTTTCTTTCTCTATCTTTTTTTTTGTGATTTTACCCTCCACGTCAGTAAATTCCTGATCAATGTTATCGAAGGATCGTTCAAAGATTTGCATGAAATCTTCACCGTATATATTACGTATGACAGCCATCATTTCAATCATATCCGGAAACTTCCCATAAAGCTCACGAAGTGGAAGTGCACCTGAGAAAGCAGAGTTCTTACTTGGGTCATATGTCTCCATTAAATCAAGTAGAAGCTTTTCACCTTCTGGGGTGATCTCTATATACGTATTCCTTTTGTCATTTTCTTTCTTTGAAAAAGTTAAAAACCCGCGTTCTTCTAATTTTTTTGAAAAATTAAATGCCGTAGAAACATGCATGACCCCAAATTTTGCAACATCTGAAATGGAAGAGCCATTAAGATGGTAGGCAATCCAAAGAATATGGTGCTCATTGATATTTAAATCATAGGGCTTAATCCATTGCTGCCAATCTTTTTCAATCGATTTCCATAATGCTTTGCTTAATTGTGCAATTCGTTGACTAAAAATCATTGCTTCTTTCATAGAATAATTTTTATTCTGCATATTATGGGCTCACCTACTTATAAGATTCTGTATATTTATTATGACAATAAAATAAAAATTAATAAAGAAAATATTTGCGAAATTTTTAGAAAATTTTATTTTTTTTAATTGAATTCTCCATTTCACTCCAATAAACCATGTGATTTATTGGTAAAAATGGAGAACCAAGCTTGTGTGTATTAATTTTTGGAAGCAGGGATTACCCTTTCCAATTCTTTTAAAGAATTTTCAATTTCTTGAACGTTCTTCAATAATTCATTCTTATTGGGTTCGATTTCCTGCTTCCAGTTCTCGATGACGACCTGAACATCCGAAATGAAGGCTTTTACCGTTTCTTTGCTGATTTGTGTAGCTTCCATCGTGTCATCTTTAATATTTAGCATTTTCACCTTTAACTCATCAATTGTATTCTTAATTTCTTCCGTATTCGTTTTGATGCGGGTCCGTAAGTCTTTACCTGAACTTGGAGTAGAAAGTAAGGTTGCTGCACCCGCTACGACCGTTCCGGTTAAAAAGCCAATTAGTAATGATTTTGCTTTCATTAGGATCACCTCATTTTATAATATTGTTTTCGCTTTACATGGTCTAAATCCCTGCTGAAAAAAGCATCAATTGGAAATTATGATAAATAGGGATAGAAATACTATTGATATCAAAATACCATAATTTTCATTCCTATGGAAGAGTATAGACCATTTTATCTTTATATCACAAAAATATTTTTTTAAACTTAGATAGTAAATATATAATATTTAAAAATAACTTGAAGCTTTATTAAAAATGCTTCATATAAAGGAAAGAACAGCATATAGATAGTAAAAACAAGCTGTCGGAACATGGATGGCACTGGTGGGTTAATAATGAAAATCATTTTTTCATTAGGCCTGATATGCTTGTGTGGAATGGGGTATTTTCTACGAAAAGCAAAAACTCCTGGCATCTATCCGCCTAAGAGGGTGCTCCAGGCTAGAGCCTTCGCTATGGGTCTTCCCGGAGGGTTACTGCTTTTGATTTGGTTTATGTGGATATTGATTCATTGATCCTTGGAGGATGATTCTGATTAGACTCCAGATTCATAAGAGTGGAAAAAAAAGCACCGGACATTCCGGTGCTTTTTTAAATATGATGATCCTGCTGCTTAAGCATTAATGGGTATATTAGATTTTCTTACGATGCCGTTCACAATTGGATAAATGATGACCATCGCAACTGTATTTAGCAGTACGGCAGGAAGCACAACAGCGCCGAAAAGTGCAACGAAAGGCCCTGGAAGGGAAACGATATAATAAGCCGAACCAAGGAAGACAGCACCGGAAATTATTGTTCCTACGGCAGTCAAGACACTAACCGTGACAACGGACGTTGAAAATTTCTTAAGACTGATGAATAAAAGGTAAAACAGAAAGGCTGTTGCCAATTTGTCTATGATATTTGGAATCTGTCCACCAGGAAATGTAGTTGTCATGGCAGAGATGGCTCCAGCAGCCAAGGCGACAATGAATACATTCTTCTTCGCGGGAAACAGCGTGATCGCCAAAAACATCATCAACAGCATCATATCCGGTTTCATTCCAAGGAAGAATCCAGGAATGATAAAATGCAGGGCAGCCCCAATCCCGATTAATAGGGACAGTGACACAAGGGTTTTCGTTTTCATTTACTCATCTCTCCTATTCTCATCTCAACTAACATCTTTTCTTCAACAATGCACTATTGCCTGTTGCAAGAAGTTTAAAATAGTATATCATAAGACCTATTTTTTTAGAAGGTATATTTGTTTGAATTAAAGAGTTTGAGCTTCCTTAGCTTTATACGATTCCTGGAATTTCTTCATGAAATCCGCAAGCTCCTGACAATGGGATAAAGGGACAGCATTATAGATGGATGCTCTGCAGCCACCGATAGAACGGTGACCGTTCAGTCCTACGAATCCGGCTTGCTTCACTTCTTTAAGGAATTGAACTTCAGCTTCTTCAGACGGAAGCGTGAAGGTTACATTCATGAATGAACGGCTGTCTGATAGGGCATGGCCTTTATAAAAGCCATTACTGCCGTCGATGGCATCGTAAATGACTTTTGCTTTTTCTTCATTGATTTCAGCAATCTTTTCCACGCCACCCTGTTCTTTTGCCCAATCCAACACAAGGGACAATAAGTAAATTGCCAATGTCGGAGGAGTGTTATATAACGAATCATTTTTCGAATGGATAGAATAGTTCATCATGGATGGGATTTTTTCATTATCCGTTATTAAATCCTTACGGATGATAACGACTGTGATTCCCGAAGGACCTAAATTCTTTTGTGCACCTGCATATATGATTCCGAATTTACTAACATCAATTTTTTTGCTGAGAATATCACTTGACATATCAGCTACTAAAGGAATGTTTCCAGTTTCCGGGAATTCTTTCCATTGTGTTCCGTAAATCGTATTATTGCTTGTGATATGAAGATATGCAGCATCATCATTCAATTCGATGTCTGCAACTTTAGGGATGAATGTATATTTTTCATCTTTGGATGAAGCTACTACTGCCGTTTTACCAACCTTTTTTGCTTCTTTTAATGCTTTTTCCGACCAAGAACCAGTAAGGACATAATCTGCCCTTTTTCCATCATTCAAAATGTTCATGGGAATCATGGAAAATTGTAGACTTGCTCCTCCTTGCAGTAGAAGGACTTCATAATTTTCAGGAATTTCCATAAGGTCTTTTAATGATTGAATGGCATGGTTATGAATTTTTTCGAATTCCGAACTTCTATGGCTTAGTTCCATGACGGACATTCCGGAATCCTCAATATTCAGCCATTCGTTTTGGGCTCTTTGTAAAACTTCTAAGGGAAGGGCAGCTGGCCCAGCGTTAAAATTGCGTGCACGTTTCAAATTTTTTCCTCCTAATACGTCTATGTGTTAAAGTGTTTAAATCTATTTATATCCTACCAGAAAACTAATTTCAATAGGAGAAAAATTTAGAATTTTAGGTAGATAAAAAAAATGAAATAGGAAGTAATAGAAGAAGAGGAAAAAAATAGGTCCCTCACTTTAAGCGAGGACCTATTTAGGGTGTTTTTTGTCACGTATAACTGAGCTATTTTAGAGAAATCGTTGAACGTAAGTTGTAATATTCCAATAGTTAGGAGGTGGATAATAATCCTTTACAGGTAGCGTAAATTTCACTTAATATGCTGTGCGATGGAGTCAGCGATTTGTTTCAGGTCATCGGGTGTATAGTCGCGTGTATTCGTTTTCCAAACAGCCCCAAAGCCGTCACCTTCCCCATGCCGAGGAATTAAATGCATATGAAAATGGAAAACGGACTGTCCTGCGGCTTCCCCGTTATTATTTAAAAGATTCAGGCCTACAGGTTGGAATTCCTGTTTCATAGCACGGGCAATTTCAGGTACCACCTCAAAAAGATTCTTGGCAATTTCAGGTGTCAACTCATATAGATTTTCCTTATGTACTTTAGGTATTACCAGGGTATGGCCTTTTGTTACTTGACTGATATCTAGAAAGGCCAGTACATGTTCATTTTCGAAGACTTTGGTACTTGGTATTTCTCCATCGATTATTTTGCAGAAAATGCAATCACTCATTAAAAAACGCTCCTTTAGAAGTTAATGTATTTGGTTAATCGTACCATAGCATGAATCCTTGGGAAAAGGAAAAATCATAAAAACAGGATGCAACATTAAGTTGCACCCTGCTTGTTTGAAAAAGGGGGGGGGCTTCAAAATTCGCATTAGCATAAATTCTCTGCGACAAACACCTCATCTACATTTTAGTAAAATACGGTTATTATCTGATTAGAGATTTTCCATTCAAAGCAACCATCTCCTATATCTTTAAAGTTTCATCAACTTACAAAGCATAATTGATAATTATTGAATGATTTTTCTGCTTTTACGTGCAAGAGAACCATCTCCTTGCTCGAAACGATTTTTTTAAATGAAGCTTCTGGTTTAATTCAGTTTTACGTCTTTAACTGACACCTCATTTACAATATGATGTGAATCATTTGTAATAAAACATTTGGGTATTTCAGTGTAATACGTCTTTAACTGACACCTCATTTACAATATGATGTGAATCACACGTAATGACTAACCCCTTCTTCCTTATTTATGATGACCACCAAGCAGGAAAAATATAATTAGTTATTTATGGAAATTTTGTTCCGGGAACACTCGACTATATAAAAGCAGGATAATTTGATAAAATGGAAATAAGAACCTCTATATAGAAAGGATCGTTTATATGTCCTTATTGGAAATCAAGCAATTAGTTGGCGGTTACACGAAAACGCCCGTTCTAAAGGGAATTAGCTTTGACATTCAACCAAATGAGTTAGTAGGGTTAATCGGGCTCAACGGGGCTGGGAAAAGTACGACGATTAAACATATCATCGGACTCATGGAGCCGAAAGGCGGAAGTGTTTCGATTCATGGCAAAACACTTGCCCAGGACCCGGATACATATCGTAAGCAATTCACTTATGTTCCAGAAACTCCAATCTTGTATGATGAGCTTACACTTGAGGAGCATTTAAAGCTGACGGCCATGGCGCATGGTTTGGAGGAATCCACATATAAAGAAAGGATGGACGTTCTGTTAAAGGAATTTCATATGGAGAAAAGACTTAAATGGTTTCCGGCGCATTTTTCAAAAGGAATGAAGCAAAAGGTCATGATAATGTGCGCCTTTTTAGTACAGCCGTCTTTATATATCGTCGACGAACCCTTCGTAGGTCTTGATCCATTAGGCATTCAATCCCTGCTTGATTTGATGAGGAAAATGAAAGAGAGCGGAGCGGGAATTTTAATGTCAACACACATACTGGCTACAGCCGAGCGGTATTGTGATTCTTTCATCATCCTGCATAATGGGGAGATTCGGGCAAAAGGCAATCTTGAACAGCTTCGTGAACAATTTTCCATGCCGGGGGCAACTCTTGACGATTTATATGTTCAATTGACGAAAGAAGAAATCGGTCATGAATAGTCAAAATCTCTGGAAGGAAAGATATTTAGGCTATATAAATGAAACGCAAAAATATCTTCGTTACATTTTTAACGGCCATCTGGTTTTTGTCATGGTATTGGTTCTTGGTGGTTTAGCTTATTATTACAGCGATTGGGTGAAGACGTTAAAAAGTGATTTCCCGGCTGAAATGATCATGGCCTTTGTTTTATCGTTGATTATAACCAGAAGCCCGATAAATACTTTTTTGAAAGAACCTGATACGGTATTCTTACTTCCGCTTGAAACGAAGTTGAAAAGCTATTTCAAGAATTCTCTGGTATTAAGTTGGGTCATGCAGGGCTTTATCCTTCTGGTTGTCCTAATTGCATTTATTCCAATGTATACGAAGGTTACGGGTGCAGGAGGTACAGACTTTGGAATCATCCTGGTTGTATTGCTTATTTTGAAGTTTTTGAATTTAACCATGCGTTGGCAAGTATTGAAATATCAAGATACATCAGTGAGCAAGTGGGACTCCTTAATCCGCTTTTTACTTAATGGTGTGATGCTCTATTTCATCTGTTCAAGGGCAAATATACTGTTTGCACTTATAACCATTTTATTATTGTTAGGGCTTTACATGTATTACCGGAGCGCAACTAAAGATTTTGTGTTGAAGTGGGAGCGGCTGGTGGAACTGGAAAATAAGCGGATGAATTCTTTTTATCGAATAGCGAACATGTTTACTGATGTTCCCCATTTGAAAGGGAAGGTAGCAAGAAGGAAATGGATGGACTGGCTTTTATCATTCATTCCATATGGTGAAAAATCAACGTATACCTATCTTTACGCCCGTACTTTGTTGCGATCCAATGATTATGTGGGACTTTGTTTTCGTTTAACTATCATTGGCTCCGTTATTTTAAGTGTATTCACTAACATATGGGCACATTTAATTGTAACTTTTATGTTCCTGTTTATGACAGCCCTGCAATTGTTACCGGTTTGGAAGGCTCATGAATGGAAAGTGTGGGTCTCACTTTATCCATTGCCAGCAAAAATGAGAGAATCTGCAGTCATAAAGCTAATTTCCTTTTTCCTATTATTTGAGGACCTGGTCTTCTGCTTGGTCCTGCTAGTGAAAGGGGAATGGATGTCCGCCTTAGCCGCACTGGCAATGGGACTTGTATTCTTATTCGGTTTTAAAAATTATGCAACAAAGAAAATTAAAAACTTTTAATCAGAAGCTGATTTTTCATAAAATCAGCTTTTTCTTTTAAGAAATGAAAATTGAAACTAAAAGCCTCGTAGGGGGTATATACATATTTAATGGAGGTGTTATTGATGGATGAATATGGACAAAAGGCATTATCGGAACTAGTATCATGGAAAAAGAAAGTAGCCAAGAAATCCGGCAGGCTTGAGCGGATGTCCAAAAAGGCGCAAATCAAAATGAATAGTTATATTCCGGAACGAGTGCACAAAATGATTACTGATAGTATTAAAGGGATGATTGAGGCCGTATTATCAGGTTCGAAATATATGTCTAAAGAAAAAAATGTAGCGTTTCTATCCTTGCAGCAAAAAGAAGAATGGGTTGCGGAAACTGTAACGGCCTATCGGAAAACAGCCGTTATAGAAGGTGTGGGAACCGGAGCGGCAGGGCTTTTAATTGGATTGGCTGATTTCCCATTACTGCTTAGCATCAAGATGAAGTTATTATTCGAAATATCCCGTATATATGGTTTTGATCCAAATAAATATGAGGAACGCCTGTTCATACTCCATATCTTTCAGATGGCATTTTCGAGCGAGGGAAAAAAACTGGAAACATTACGGGTAATAGAAGAATGGGATTCAGGGAAATGGCCGGAAATAGACTGGCAAGAATTTCAGCAGGAATATCGCGATCACATCGATGTCATTAAAATGTTCCAGCTAGTCCCAGGGTTTGGGGCAGCTGTCGGTGCATATGCCAACCATCATTTGTTGGAACAACTTGGGGAGACGGCTGTCAATTGTTACCGAATCAGACTTCTAAAAGAGTAAGGGACGGGAAACCCGTCCCTTTATCATTACCGCAATAAAGATTCATTCACCTTTGGGGATGATTGTTCCTTATTATGATAGGTTACAGCAGCAGTGCCTAATATTTTGGCTGCAATGAGCATCGCTTTTTCATCGAAATCGAACAAAGGATGATGATGCGGGTATGTATGTTCATTCTTTGGCCTGGCTCCTGTAAAGAAGAATGTACCTTTCACATTTTGTAAATAATAAGAAAAATCTTCACCTGTCATATCCGGGTCAATTTCCTCTGTAACCAAAACTTCCTTGATGGACTCAGTGCTTTCAATCATGAATTTAGTTTCCTCATCGTGTGGGATGACAGCCGGATAGCCTTGAACGTATCGATATTCATAGGTGCAGTCCGCAGCTAGGCAGGTTCCTTTAACAATCCGCTCTATTTCTTCCCTTATAAATGAACGGACATCTTCCTTGAAAGTACGGACGGTCCCGATAATTTTTGCCTTATCTGCAATGACGTTAAAGGCATTATCGGCTACAAAGGAACCAACGGTAATGACTGCAGAATCTATTGGATTAAGGCGGCGGCTTACGATTTGCTGTAGGGCCATGACTAGCTGAGAGCCGACTACGATTGCATCGCGGGTTTTATGAGGCTGTGCTCCATGTCCACCCTGCCCTTGAATGATGATCTCAAATCGGTCAGCAGCAGCCATTAGAGGTCCATAAGCGTATTGGACTGTTCCAGTAGGGACCGTAGCCCATAAATGGGTGCCGAAAATTACATCCACTCCATCAAGGCAACCCGCATCAATCATCGGTTTGGCGCCCCCTGGAGCATATTCTTCAGCATGCTGGTGGATAAATATATATTGGCCTTCGAGCTCATCCTTCAGGGCATTCAGATTTTTTGCAAGAACCAGGAGAGTCGCTGTATGGCCATCATGTCCGCACGCATGCATGACCCCGGATACGGTTGATTTATAGGCAACTTCTTTTTCATCTTGAATCGGTAAGGCGTCGAAATCAGCGCGCATTGCTACCGTTTTACCAGGCTTACTGCCAGTAATCTTAGCAATAACACCATTACCGCCTACATTTTTCTGATGTTCGATTCCAAGTTTTTCATAATATTCAGCGATGAAGGCAGCCGTTTGGGTCTCTTGAAAAGAAAGCTCAGGATGTTGGTGAAGATAACGCCTGATTGAAACCATTTCTTCATAAGAACCATCTATAAGATCGTGTAATCGCTGTATCATTTTGCACCTCCCAATGATTGGTTTAATTGTAAATAGTATATCATATTCTGAATAATCCAAAGTGAATTAAATACCTTGAGGAGAGTTGTATGAATGATTAAATATTCTTGGATGGCTGTGGTTTTACTTTGCCTGTTGCTATTCTTTTTTTTGATGCATGAAGTCCAGAGTGAGAAAACGCTAGCGTTCGATACGTATATTGCAGAACTTTTTGCCGTGGGTGAGAATACTATTCCGTTCACTTTCTTCAAGTCTATTACCTATCTTGGTAAATCCAAGGTCATTGGAATTGTAAGCCTACTATGTGTCCTGTATTTATGGATAATAAAGAAGAATTATTTGCCCATGGCCGTCTTTTCTATCGGAATGGCTGGCGGCGATGTTTTAAACGAGTGGATAAAAAATCATACTCAAAGGGTGCGTCCTGAGAACCATTTGCTGGAGACAGGTGGCTACAGTTTTCCAAGTGGCCACGCAATGTTAGGACTTATTTTCTTCAGTATGGTTGCTTATTTCATTCTAAAAGAAGTTAAAGGTAACTCATTGAAATGGGTAATGGGAATCGGTTTCGTTTGTCTGGTTCTGCTAATCGGGATAAGCCGGATCGCCATGAACGTTCATTTTCCAACTGATATTTTGGCAGGTTATGCATTAGGAGCTGCATACAGTTTAACCTTGATTAATTTGTATAAGTTCGTAAGACGGAGGAGCATTTATAAAAAAACATGAGATCTTTGTATATATCTGTTACATTTCCCCGGAAATAAAGAAGGAATTTGTCGGATTGTTTATTGGCTTAATACATTCTTTTCATAATTTGGACGTCCAAAATAACGCTCTGAAACCGAAAAGTCCCATCCTTGAGAGGATGGGACTCTTATTGATCAGGAAAAGATTATTCTTGGGGATCCTTCACCAATGTATACTGCGTTACATAGGCTTCACCAGAAAACATCTTCTGACTGGAATTCGTAATAGTAGCTTTTGTGTCGCTGTTATGGGCCTCCTGATAGGAACTGGATTTCTGCCAGCTCATAAAGTCAGCTTGTTTCTCCCAAATCGTTAAGATTACATAAGTTTCAGAGTTGATTGGCCTCAGGATACGGAGGGCGACGAAACCTGGTTCATTTTCAATGAAACCGGCCCTTTTTTTAAAACGATGTTCGAATACCGGCCGTCCTTCTTCACTGACAGGGATATTGTTCATGACTACATATCCATGATCTTGAAGGTGTCCTTTCCCATCCACTACTTCATATTTACGTGGCGAGCTGAAGATCGTTTTACCTGATGTTTCATGCAAAAGGACTGTAGTGCCAGAATTCTGCATAAGTAATATTTTTTCATTCGGGTGCTTATCTTTTTTGATTTTCAAAAAATCGTAGGTGCCTGTAGTGATGAATACATTCATAAATTCCCCTCCAATTTCTATATAGTAACTGTATACCCATTTTACCCAATGAATAATGCTTTTACCATTTCCAATCAAACCAAAAGGCTTGGAAATCGGTGAGATTTTTATAAAAACGTCGATTTCCTGACAAATAAATATGTTGGCTATACTTCTATTATAGAAAAAGCTATAGTTTAAGGAGATTCGATTTGAAATTCAACATCCTTCTGATATTCTATGTAAGTAATGAATAAAAATAGAAACGTGATTGCTTGAAAGGTGGATATTAATGTCTAAGGAAATTACGAATGATACATTTTTAAAAGCTGCGAGAGGAGAGAAAACGGATCATGTGCCTGTTTGGTATATGCGCCAGGCTGGCCGTTCACAGCCGGAATACCGTAAATTGAAAGAGAAGTACTCCCTTTTTGAGATTACTCATCAGCCGGAATTATGCGCTTATGTGACTAGATTGCCAGTTGAGCAATATGATGTAGACGCTGCAATTTTATATAAAGATATTATGACACCGCTACCAGCCATTGGTGTGGATGTTGAGATACAGTCGGGAATCGGTCCAGTCATATCCAATCCGATCCAATCGTTGACAGATGTTGAAAAGTTAGGTGAATTGGACCCAGAGAAAGACATCCCATATGTGTTGGACACGATTAAAATGTTGACCACTGAACAATTGTCGGTACCTTTGATTGGTTTTTCCGGTGCACCATTCACCATTGCTTCATACATGATTGAAGGCGGACCTTCCAAAAACTACAATAAGACGAAAGCTTTCATGTATTCCGAGCCAGTGGCGTGGTTTGCTTTAATGGATAAGTTAGCCGATATGATCATCATCTATGTCAAGTCACAAATTAAAGCTGGCGTTAAAGCCATCCAAATCTTTGATTCATGGGTGGGTGCATTGAACGTTGAAGATTACCGCGTATTCATCAAGCCAATCATGAATCGTATTTTTTCTTCATTACGGGAAGAAAATGTACCGCTAATCATGTTCGGGGTCGGTGCGAGTCACTTGGCAATCGAGTGGAATGATCTTCCAATTGATGTGGTCGGGCTTGATTGGAGACTTCCAATTACAGAAGCAAGACAAATGGGAATACAGAAAACGGTTCAAGGTAACCTTGATCCTGCCCTGCTATTATCATCGTGGGATGTTATAGAAGATCGGACGAAAAGGATCCTGGATCAGGGCATGGAACAGGATGGCTACATCTTTAATCTTGGACATGGGGTCTTCCCTTCCGTAAACCCTGAAACACTGAAAAGGCTGACCGCCTTCATTCATGAATATTCATCAAAAATGAAGTAAGGTGAGCGAACCATTTGCTAAGAATCCTTAAATGGATGCACAATAAAAGAACGAAATCTTTAAAAGAGGTGTAATTTGATGTCAAGAAAAAAAATGGGCCTTCTAGTCATGGCTTATGGTACTCCGTACACTGAAGAGGATATTGAAAGATATTATACACATATTCGTCATGGGAGACGACCAAGCGATGAATTGATTGCTGATCTAAAAGGCAGATATGAAGCGATCGGTGGATTATCACCGCTTGCAAAAATAACTGCAGCACAAGCTGAAACCCTTGAAAAGCAATTGAATTCCGTTCAGGAAGAAATTGAATTCAAGGCATATTTAGGACTGAAACATATTGAACCTTTTGTTGAAGACGCAGTGAAACAAATGCATGATGATGGTATCAAAGAAGCGGTAAGTATTGTATTGGCACCGCACTTTTCAACATTCAGCGTGAAGTCTTATAATGGACGTGCTCAGGATGAAGCCGCTAAATTGGGTGACCTGACCATCACTTCTGTTGAAAGCTGGTATGATGAGCCGAAATTCATTCAATATTGGGTAGACCAATTAAAAGAAGTAATCGGGAAAATGACCTCGGAAGAGCGCGATAATTACGCTTTGATTGTGTCTGCGCATAGCCTCCCAGAAAAGATATTGCAATTAGGAGATCCATATCCAAATCAACTGAAAGAAACTGCAGACATGATTGCAAAAGGCGCAGGGGTTACCAATTACGCAGTTGGCTGGCAAAGCGCTGGACAAACACCTGAACCATGGTTAGGGCCGGATGTACAGGACTTAACCAGAGATCTTCATCAAGCAAAAGGTTATAAAGCTTTCATTTATATACCTGTTGGTTTTGTTGCTGAGCATCTTGAAGTCCTTTATGATAACGATTATGAATGTAAGGTTGTAACGGAAGATATTGGTGCAGGTTACTACCGGCCGGATATGCCCAATGTTAAACCTGAATTCATCGATGCATTGGCCACAATCATTTTAAACAGATTACAGGAAAAATGATTTGTTAATAAGGGATATGCAGTTCATCCATGATTGCGATGACCTTACATATTTTTTAAATGAAGTTGAAAGATAAGCTACATCTGGAAAAGCGTATCCTGGTGATGAAATTTTATAACCTGTTTTAGGAAAGTGGCTGTCCAGTAATGAGGATGGCCATTATTTCCCTAGAAAATTGAAAGTTTTATTGAAAAGACTGAAAATTTTTGGTATGATATTGTTGAACTTAATGACCGTTTTGTCCGTTTGGTCAGAAATGAGGTGGGAAATGTCTGTTGATCGTAAAAAATTAATTCTAGAAGCTGCGACCAAGTCGTTTTCACTTTTTGGATATAAGGCAACGACGATGGATCAAGTCGCTAAAATTGCCAATGTGGGGAAAGGTACAATTTATACCTTTTATAAAAATAAAGAAGAGCTGTTTAAAGAAATCGTTCAGCGGATGATAGAGGAAATGAAATATGAGGCGGAACAATCTTTGGATGAACAACTATCCTTTTTTGAAAATCTGCATCGGGCTGTTTATCGAATCCTGGAGTTCAGGCAGGAACATCAATTATCTTTAAAACTTCTTCAGGAAGAGCGGGAAATTGGTACTCCGGCCGTTCAGGAAATGATAAATGAAATGGAAGAAGCCATTGTATCTTACATTAAGGAAAAACTTAAAATTGCGATTGATAAGGGCTATATACAGCCTTGTGATCCAGAGATAACAGCTTTCCTGATGCTAAAGATGTACCTTGCCCTTATTTTTGATTGGGAAAGGAATCATGCCCCATTAGGAAAAGAGGAAATTGCTGAACTATTTAAAATATATTTATTCAAAGGATTATCCACTCCGTGATAATTCTATTTTTTTGGCTTAAAATGCAATGAATCGAAATAAAGAAGAGAAACCGATCATCGGTTTCTCTTCTTTATATTTGGGATGGTTTTCAGCTGCGAGACTGAATTTATATGAGATCATCCTGCTAATTGGGAAGCGGATGGTGAAACAAAACACTACACTACTCTCCAGAAAGGCAATGATCACAGTGGTTTCCATAACATTCGTGCTGTTCTTCGATTTTTTTTCCGCATTCCATGCATTGTTTCGGAGGCAGGTTTTTAAAGAACTCAATGCTACTTTGAATCATGAACATCATCTCCTGTATTTTTATTATTCGCTTTTCTATGATTACATTGTATTATAACAGAGTAGATGTGTCAATGTTTGTTTTATAACATAAGTGAAAAAGGTGAAATAAGGGTAAGAATAGTTTATATTAATGGGGAAGTCATTGAGTAAAAAAGGAGTGCCTAAGTATGAAAATCACCGTAATTGGCTGCTGGGGCGGATATCCAGCTAAAAATGAGGCAAGTTCCGGCTATTTGCTTGAATATGAAGATTTTCGCATTCTGCTTGATTGTGGCAGCGGTGTTCTATCACAGTTGCAAAATCATATGAAGCCGGAGGATCTTGGTGCAGTTGTATTATCTCACTACCATCCGGATCATATAGCGGATGTTGGTGTCCTGCAACACGCCGCGCTCATACAGCAGATATTGGGCAGCGAGAAAAGGTCCATTCCTATTTATGGCCATGATTTAGACGAAGCCGAATTTGGAAAGTTAACTTATAAAGACGTGACAAAGGGAATAGTCTACTCTGCTGATGAACCCTTAACAATAGGACCGTGTACATTCACGTTCATGAAAACGAAACATCCAGTACCATGTTTTGCTATGAGGATTGAAGCTGAAAATCATTCGATTGTTTACACAGGTGACAGTTCATATATGGATGAGCTTGCAGATTTCGCTAAAAACGCAAATGTTTTATTATGTGAAAGTAACTTTTACAGCGATATGGATGGTTCAAAGGCAGGGCATATGACGGCTAGAGAAGCTGGCATGCTAGCAGCCAAGGCCGACGTACAGCTTTTGCTGTTAACTCATCTCCCTCATTATGGGGATCTTAATCAACTTAAAAAAGAAGCATCCGAGGTATTCAAAAGGGAAATAGCTGTAGCTAAAACCAATCTCGAATTCCAACTATGAAATATTAATGGTATGAATGAAGTCTACAAGGAGGAACAACTGTGCTTTTTATTGATAATAATGGAATTACGGATCCAAGAATTAATCTGGCCATCGAAGAATATGCGCTTAAACATTTAAATATAGATGAGACCTATCTTCTATTCTATATTAATCGTCCTTCAATCATCATAGGAAGGAATCAAAATACGATTGAAGAAATCAATGCCGATTATGTAGATGGAAATGGCATTACCGTTGTTCGCCGCCTTTCAGGGGGTGGAGCGGTTTATCATGATTTAGGGAATCTCAATTTCAGTTTCATTACGAGAGATGATGGGGATAGCTTCCATAATTTTAAGAAATTCACCCAGCCTGTCGTGGAAACGCTCGAAAAACTAGGAATACAAGCTGAATTAAGCGGACGTAACGATATCCTGGCTGAAGGAAAGAAAATTTCCGGAAACGCGATGTTTTCAACGAAGGGCAGAATGTTCAGTCATGGGACATTGTTGTTTCAATCAGAAATGGATCACATTGTATCCGCTTTAAAAGTGAAAAAAGATAAAATCGAGTCTAAAGGGATTAAATCGATAAGAAGCCGCGTCGGTAATATCGCTGATTTTTTAAAAGAACCGATGTCTGTTGAAGAATTCCGCTCATTCCTACTGCAAAATATTTTTAAGGAAAGCGGTGAGGTCACTGAGTATGTTTTAACGGAGGCGGATTGGGAGAAAATTCACAAAATCTCGGAAGAAAGGTATCAAAACTGGGAGTGGAACTACGGAAAATCGCCTAAATTCAACTTACAAAACTCGCATAGATTCTCGGTGGGATCTGTTGATATCCGTCTTGAAGTTAACAGGGGAATCATTGAGCATTGTAAAATCTACGGTGACTTCTTCGGGGTCGGAGAGGTTGCGGATATTGAACAGAAGCTTACTGGATCACGCTATGAAAAGAAAGCTATCAGCAATGTACTAGATGAGATAGATGTTCGGCATTATTTTGGCAATGTAACGAAAGAAGAAATATTGGCCCTAATATATTAAGCCTGAAATGCCGTCCTGACTAAGTAGGACGGTTTTTGTGTCTAATTATGACAGTAATTGCTTGAATTTGGATAAAATTGTTGCTGTAATCATTTTCTTTTAATATAATAAAAATGAATGATTACTCATTCATTATATTTGCAGGGGGGAGGGAGAATGATGAATTTATCTGAACAGCTTCATCAAACTGCTTTAAGAAAGGCGGACAAGCCAGCTTTTTATTTTATGGATCAATCCACCTCATATGGGGAATTGGATAAAGCCGTTTCGAAGTTTGCAGACGAATTACATAGGCTGGGTGTTTCAAAAGGTGATAATGTTGCGCTGGTTTTAGGCAATTCTCCACATTTCATTATTTCGTTGTATGGAGTTTTACGTACAGGGGCGACCGTAATTCCCGTAAATCCAATCTACACACCTGACGAGATTGGATACATCCTGAATAACGGCGATGTAAAGGTCGTTGTGGCATTAGATAAGCTTTTACCCTTATTCGAGAAAATGAACTCGATCCTCTCAAGTGTAGATATGTATGTAATTTGTGAAACACAGCCGGAAAATGGGGAAACTAGCAAATTGAACATCTACCCAAAAATGAAATCGTTTACAAAAATGGTCGAGAAAGGGGATGAAGGCTATAAAGGACCAGAACTGGATCCTGAAGATACGGCAATCATACTCTATACTTCCGGGACAACGGGAAAACCAAAGGGGGCCATGCTCACACATACCAATATATTCTCCAATGCACATGATGTTGGTGAATATTTAAAAATCACGGAAAATGACCGTGTCATTACGACATTGCCAATGTTCCATGTTTTCAGTTTAACGGTAGTTGTAAATGCCCCATTATTGAGTGGAGGTACGCTTTTAATTGTCCCGCAATTCAGTCCAAAGGAAATATTCAGTCAAATCAAAAAATATAATGCAACCGTTTTCGCTGGAGTGCCTACGATGTATAATTTTCTTTTCCAATATCCAGATGTAAAAGAAGACGCTTTGAAGTCATTGCGGATATGCATATCAGGTGGATCCGCCATGCCAGTTTCACTGCTTGAATCATTCGAGCGGAAATTTAATGTCAGGGTTTCAGAAGGGTATGGCTTTTCAGAAGCATCTCCTGTTACCTGTTTCAATCCTTTGGATCGTCCAAGGAAGGCAGGATCCATCGGAACCTCCATCCTCAGAGTGGAAAACAAAGTCGTTAATGAGCTTGGGGAAGAAGTGCCGATCAATGGTGTAGGGGAATTGATTGTCAAAGGTCCGAATGTAATGAAGGGGTATTATAAAATGCCTGAAGAATCGGCGGCGGTCTTGAAAGATGGCTGGTTATATACAGGCGATTTAGCCAGGATGGATGATGAAGGGTATCTTTTCATTGTAGACCGTAAGAAGGAACTCATCATCGTCGGTGGCTATAATGTCTATCCACGTGAAGTGGAAGAGATTCTGTATGGCCATCCTGAAGTAGTTGAGGCAGCGGCTATAGGCGTGCCGGATCCCAATCAGGGAGAAATTGTTCACTGCTTCGTGGTAAAGAAAAACAGTGCATTGACCGAGGAAGAACTACTTGCCTATTGCATGGAACACTTGGCTAAATATAAGGTTCCGGCAAAAATTGAGTTTTTGGATGAATTGCCAAAAAACACAACCGGTAAAATTTTACGGCGTTCCTTAAAAACCCATGTAATACAAAACTGAATTTGGTTAATCAAAAGGATCATTGCCTATAACTTGCAATGGTCCTTTTTTTGTACAACCAATGTGCATCTCGCTGCATAAAATATATCGGGGTAGCTTAAAGCCTTGATTCTTGTTTCGAAAAGAGTTATGATTGTCATTAAAAATTTCCACATAATTGTAAGGAGGGTTTAGATGAGAGATGTAAAGCTTTTAGATGTTTTTACACATCCCATTGCTCAAAAATACTTGAACCGTTCAGGTCTGGCACATGCGATTGCGGTAGCCTATCATTCGTTTCACCTAGCAAACGAATATAAGATAGACCCTGATATTGCGGCTAAAGCAGGACTTCTGCATGATATGGGCCATTTCACCTGGTATCGCAATGGTAAGTGGGATTATGATCTGTACAAACAAAATGATATCCATCCTATTAAAGGCGCAGAACGAGCACATAAACTGTTAATCCGTTTGGGAGAGAACCCGATAAAGGCAAAGACCATTTCCCTCGCCATTTTATTTCACACCGATTCGTTTTTACCTTCAAATGATATTATTCGAACACCGCTTCAGCAGGTCGTCAAATGGGCCGACGAAAAAGATGAAGAAGAAGGTGGAAAACACCATTACCGTAAGATTGATTTTCTCCGGGCAAAGGAAAGCATCATGAGACTTGATACACTCATTGATGAGGAACAAAAAAGAAGGCTATCATCCTGAAGGCAAACGGGTGATGGCCTTTTACAGTTTGAATTTTGATTTTATCTTTATTTCATTTAAACCTTTTCTATTGAAGAAGCTGCAGCAGATGGTGAAAAATCACCAATATCTTCGGGCAAGGAAATAGAAAAATTAGGGGTCTTTTTCCAAACGCGAGCATGAACTGCTTATTCTACTCACTGAATGCCAAACGAATTAGCAAATTTCAAAAAACTTTTTCTATCCATCGGCACGGTGCAGGGTATACAGAAAACTGAATCGCCCGAAGCTTATGGCACTTTTGTATAGTTTTAAAAATAGCATCATGAAGGGATGACCACTAAAGCCCTCCGCTCCGTTAATCGGCTTGTTTCAAAATGGCCTTTTACCCTTATTCTTTATCGATTAATATTCACCGCAAGGACTTTGATGAGACGATTTTCATCTTAAAGCAAATATGGGTGGCGGCAGTATGGACAAATTAGGCGGTGCCTTAATCTCGAAAAAGAAAATCGAACGGGTCTGCGATCCTTTTTATATCTTCACCTATACCTTGTAATGCCTCCCATCCTCCGCTTTATTTATCTTAAATGTCTCTGGTACAAGCTTTATGTTCCGCCTCCTTGTATTTCCAGACTATTTCATCGTGACGTGCATTTAATGATCAAGATTGTTTGAACATTTATGGAATAAATAATTATAGAAGGAAAATGGGGTTCTAACCTGTCCATTTTGGATTAAACTAATAAGAGGGAGATTCGTTTAAGGAGGGGCATCATGGTTAGAAAATGGGCAGGAAGAGCGATTCTATTATTTATCTTTTATGCAGCAGTGATGTATTGGTATATTTTTTACGGGGCGGATACTTCCATTCCCGAAGCATTGCGTGGTACTGCAGCAGACCCTGCAACATTTTTGAATGCTAGGGAACTAAAGCTTAGCGAAGAATATTCAGGCCTGCGAAATTTTATTTTTTTCGTTTCTACGCCATATGAATGGCTGCTGTATTTCTTCATTTTATTATTTGGCTTTTCAAAAGTTTTTGAAAGGTCATCTTTGGCGGTTTCGAAACGGAAAGTGATCCAAACGGGCATCTACTTATTCTGGCTTTCTGTGATTTCTTACCTGGCACTATTTCCAATCCGCTTCATTGGTTATCGGATAAGTAAAAGTTACCATATCAGTACACAAAGTTTCACCTCGTGGATGAAGGATGGAGTCATCGAATTCTGGGTGAATTTTGGAATGATGTTCATCATCGTTTCCGTCTTATATTGGTTAATGAAGAAAAGTGTGAAGAGGTGGTGGCTTTATGCTTGGATGTTGTCCATTCCATTTACCTTGTTCTTGATGTTTGTTCAGCCTGTATTGATTGATCCGCTGTATAATGAATTCTATCCGCTCAAAAATAAAGAGCTGGAAACGGAAATATTGGCACTTGCCTCACAGGCTGAAATTCCGGCTGAACACGTATTTGAAGTAAATATGGCGGAAAAGACAAATGCCTTGAACGCATACGTGAACGGTATAGGTTCCAACTCTAGGATAGTCCTTTGGGATACGACCCTGAACAAGCTAAAGGAAGATGAAATCCTTTTCATCATGGCACATGAAATGGCCCATTATGTCGAAAAGCATATTTATATAGGGATTGCAGGTTATATAGGAATGACTTTAATCGGTCTATGGCTGACATCGAAAATCATGAATTATATCATAAGGCGCTGGGGCCACCTGTTAAAGGTACGTACGGTTGATAACATTTCTTCTCTTCCATTATTTCTTTTAATAACGTCTGTTCTGCTGTTTGCTGCCAGTCCGCTGTCCAATTATGTTTCCAGATATCAAGAAACGAGGGCTGACCGTTATGCCATTGAAATGACCGGGGATAAAGAATCAGCAATCACTACCTTCCAGGAACTCACGAGGTCGGGTTTGAGCCAGGTCAATCCGCCATTCCTGGTAAAGTGGCTGCGGTATTCCCATCCAACCATGCTCGAGCGGATTTCCACGGTTGAAAATGCAGATACAAAGGGTGATTGAAAGCCAGCTGAAAATCAGCTGGCTTTTTTTCTTCCTAATACCAGGAAAGTGGAAGTTTAAATGTCGTTTTCAGAAAAAACTATTATTTTTAAAAATCTTAGGTTCTCTAATATAATAAATTAAATTCCCAGTTCGTTTTAAGGAGATCAGATATGTATAATGTACTTTGCATCACTATAGGCTCAGTGCTTGTTGCAGTAGCCTACAACTTATTTTTGATACCTCATTTAATTTTAAGCAGCGGACTTAGTGGACTTGCGATTATGTTCGGAATCATTACTCCAGTCAACACAGGGATATTGAATTTTCTATTGAACCTGCCATTGTTAATTCTTGGATACCTGAAATTAGGAAGACGCTTTATCACCTATACGATATTTTCAGTTGTCGTGATATCAGTCAGTTTATATCTCATTCCGGTACATGGAATATCCACTGAACCGATTTTGTCTTCTTTATTTGGCGGAATCATATCGGGATTCGGTATAGGCATCATCTTTCGCGCTTCAGGATCTTCCGGCGGTTTTGATATCATTGCCATGCTTTTGGCTAAGAAGAGCGACTTTCCACTTGGTACATTGCTTTCGGTGATGAATGCAGTAGTGGTGGTTATCTCAGGCTTCATCTTTGGTTGGGATGCCGCATTATATACGCTGATTTCCATATATGCAGCAGGAAAGGTGATTGATACGATTCATTCCAATCACATTAAATTAACATTAATGATCGTTACGAAAAAGAGTGACGAAATGAAAACGAAGCTCCTGACCAACCTATATCGAGGAATTACAGTCATGGATGGTGAAGGTGCATACTCTGGAGAAAAGAGTAAAGTAATGATGACAGTCATTACCCGTTATCAATTAACCGATGTAAAAGCGATGATAAAAGAAGTGGATCCCAATGCTTTTGTCAATATAACGGAAACAGCCGAGGTCATGGGGATGTTTCATAAAGAGTGATAATAAAAAGAAAAGCCTCCCACTTTATGGGAGGCTGTTTTGATTATCAGGCTGTTTTTTAGTCATTCATTTTAATTTCCAAACTGTTTCAGTAAAACGTTCATTTCAGAACTTAGTTTTAGGAATAAAGGTTTGTTTTTCATATCCAGGGCTTCATCAATCTGTTTCGCAAGGATATTCTTTTTGGTAGTAAGGACGGATTCCAGAATAATCATATCAATTAACATTTCCTGAACCACAGCATCGTTTTTCATTTCGCTCATTGATAAGGACTTCACTGACTCTGAATAAGATTTTTCATTTTTCAAAGTTACCACCCCTGACCCTTTTTATTAGTATATGGATTTGAATGGATAAAATCAACTGAAAATTCAAAAAAATTTAAACTTAATAGAGAATGTGTCGTTTAGATGACGAAATGACCACTTTTTAAAAGAATTTTTAATTTTTTGTGAACTTGCTTTTTATCTTTACAGGTTGTGCTATTATAGTGAGGAATTTAGCATATATTTACTATCTCCCTTCACCTTTTTGTACAATGGGGAATGGAAGGGTACAAGCGATTAAGAGTATAAGGTTTGGTAAAGTAAAATGGTGTTTATAGTTTTACTTTTTAATGCAATGAGGAAGAGGTGGATTGAAAATGAAGGAAAACAGTCAGGGAATCATCGAGGAATATGAAATCACGCCCTATACACTAATGGTTTCACCAATTAATTATGGAAGTAAAATATATGCCCGTATCGTTGAAATGGAGGACGAGTTCATCTCCCCGTTTAAACCTTTGGAAATAGTAAAGAAAAGCTGTGAGTTTTTCGGATCAAGTTATGAAGGACGCAAACAAGGCACGAAACAGCTCATAAACATCACACATAAAGCACCGATTGCAATTGATCCGACCAGTTCGATCTTCTTCTTTCCAACTACATCTCCGTTGCGTCCTCAATGCATCTGGTTATCACATGAGCATGTGGTATCCTATGATCGCCTGGATTCCAAACATACAACCATCACATTCAGGAATAGACAAACCATCGATATAGAAGTATCATGCAGTTCTTTTGAAAACCAGCTGCACCGGACATCTTTTTTAAAAACGAAACTGATCCAGAGGATTGAGGAAACAAAGAGGAAATCGTTCTATCTGTTCTCCGAGGCAAATGGAGTCAAGGCTTCAGAGGTAATGTCAAAGTATATACCAAGCAATTGAAGGAAGGCGGATCCAGGCTGTGAAAATCGTAACAGTGCTGACTGGAATGTAAAGGATGCAAACGGCATTTAGTCAAAATTAAAGCAAGCCCTTCTCATAAGAGAAGGGCTCTATTATTAATCTTCAAATAACACTTCCATAAATCGTCGATTTCTTTTTAAATTTTTTCAGTCCTTTCTTTAGTAAATGTGATGTTTCCCTCCTACCATGTTCCCTCTTCAAATAATATTATTACCGTTAGTACTTTTATAAAAATAATTAATTCCAGCCCACAATATAGATTACTCCTAAGTTTTCTAAATTGAGGGAGGGTTATTTTAACATCCAATGATTTTACGATTAAACAAAGGAGTATAAGTTTGTGAGTTATTCACTTCACAATATAATAGATAACCTCTATGTTTCACAAAGGTCTTTTTATACATAATGATAGAGATTATATTGATTTGCCGTTTTATTCATCTGCCGTGACCAAAGTAAGGTAAAGGATAACGTTTTCATTTGTCTCTAATATAGACTTATAACAATCTTTTGCAAAAACGTTTTGCTGACTCTAAAATGATAGTGTTGGGGAATAGTTTTATTAAATGTACAGAATAAGATGTGAGTAAAATACCGATTAAATATGAGCATACGAGCCCGGCCTATTATTCGTTAAGACTGTGTCCTCGAAAATGTTTGTCATAATCAGTAAGCAGCTAAATGTGCAAACGGTTTATGACAATAGTTGAGGGTAGTGAGCCTTATCGATCTTGGTCATGATAAATTGACTCACTCATCTATAAGAAGCAGGAAAGAAGAGATGCGTTTTTTAATGGTCATACTTTCCCTACACCCCAATGCATCTATATCATTAACAGATAATCATACATGGAGGATGGCAGCATAGGGATAAGCCGCTAAATATCCCTAGCATGGTGACTTTTTTCGAAAAAGTAATAACATAACAAGTCTTCCGTTTTATTCCGAAGGCGGGGATTGAAATAATTATGATGTTCTTCATATCCTTTATATAAAAAACAGTACATCGTGAAGGATTCATCACGTTTGATTTCACTTACTTTAATATTCTCCTTGCGCAAATAGCGCCGTACCTCGGCAAGATCGTCCTGAACGACTTTTAATATATGCTCGACTAGTTCCGAATAGGGCCTTTTTAATTTAAACGGACTAATTTCGATGACCTTGAGATCCCGGTTTAAGACTGTAATAACCATAGGGAGGTAGATGGCTTTTTCAATCATATTTCGGTCATCTTCTGGAATGCGGGTCATCATGACCGCTCCTTTCTAAAAAAGCACGTTTTTAATATTAATATGTATATCTTGTGAAAAATAGAACGTTTGTTCCCGCTTGTTTATCCTAATGTATTTTCAGTTTATATGCAAGAAGTTTTGAGAAATGATGAAATTTTTGTTAACAAGATTATGTTTTCCTGAGATAGGGAAAGTATGAAGATATATGGATAATAATTCTTGCAATTTCAGGGGAAAGTGATATATCTAAAGTAAACGGTTTTTAATAAGTTTATGCTGCTTTGATAGTAGCATGTCGAGGGAGATAATTATGGATTTGGATACTATACGTGAGTGGTTTACACTTGATAATATATCGGCGCTCATTCAGCAATATCGCTCATTCGGTCCAATTCCCGGAATCTTACTGCCGATGTTGGAAGCTTTTTTGCCCTTTTTACCCTTAGTGGTGTTCGTGCTTGCAAATGCAACGGCTTTTGGTCTCTGGTGGGGATTTTTATTTTCTTGGATTGGTGCAGTAGCGGGGTCTTTTTTGATCTTTTTAGTTATTAGAAGATATGGTCAAATGAGGTTTTTTCGATTTTTGCAAAAACATAAGCAGGTGCAGAGGTTGATGGTTTGGGTGGAAAGCCATGGATTCGGTCCTTTGTTCATACTGCTCTGCTTCCCTTTTACACCGTCGGCCATCGTGAATATCGTGGCAGGACTTTCAAAGGTAAGTCCCTTGCAATATGGACTTGCAGTCGTTGGAGGGAAAGCGGTGATGATTTTTACGATCAGCTTCGTAGGTTACGATTTGGTATCCTTAATACATAAGCCTGTACGTACGATCATTATTGGGATTGTCATCTTTATCCTATGGTATGTGGGAAAAAGACTGGAAGTCCGATTAAATAAAAGCATGAAGAGAGAAGAAGGACAATAAATTAGTATATAAATGTAGTAGGGGTTGAACCAGATGGAAAAAACAAACAAGAATTCTTTGTCCGATTGGATAAAAGCAGCCATGATAGCTTTTGTTATTTACATCTTAATCCGTACATTTTTCTTTTCAAGCTATGATGTTGAAGGGGATTCGATGCAGCCGACTCTTGAAGACGGTAATAAACTTGTCGTGAATAAAATCCATTATCAGATTCAAGATATCAACCGTTTTGACATTATAGTTTTTCATGCGAATGCACAGGAAGATTATGTTAAGCGAGTTATAGGGATTGCAGGTGACCGCATTCGTTATAAAGATGATTGGCTTTACGTAAATGGTGAGAAAGTGGATGAGCCTTATCTTGAGAAATACAAGGAAGGTTTCCCGGGACAGGATTTTACGGGCGATTTTACATTAAAGGAATTGACGGGCATGACAACAGTCCCGGAGGGCAAGCTTTTTGTCATGGGTGACAATCGCCTTGAAAGTGCGGACAGCCGTCACTTTGGTTACATACCAGTTGAAAATGTTGTCGGTAAAGTCGATGTTCGATATTGGCCGATCAAAGAGTTCAATTATAAATTTACAGGTGAATGATTGAGGAAGCCCGAAAATTATCAGGGCTTTTTCTTTTGGAGGAAACGCGAACGTACGGTTGGTGTTTTTTAAAGGGAAACGGTAAAATAATAGAATGTAAATCTAATTGGAAACAGAAACCTAGTCAAAAAGACGAAAGTATTTCTGGTATGATGGATCTAGATATTATGTTGTATAAGGGGGAAAAGAGATGTCACTCCGTTTTTTACTGGGAAGATCGGGTGCAGGGAAAACTTCGAATATATTGGGCGAAATTCGCACCAAATTGGCAGAAAATCCCGAAGGCAATCCAATTATCTACCTCGTTCCTGATCAGATGACGTTTCTATCTGAATATAAATTAATTAAAACACCAGGCCTTGCCGGAATGATCCGTACACAGGTTTTCAGTTTTAGCAGGCTTGCTTGGCGCGTTCTTCAGGAAACTGGGGGAATGAGCCGGCTCCATTTGGACAGCGTTGGCGTTAATATGTTGATAAGGAAAATCATGGAGGATAAAAAAGAAGAGTTAAAGATGTTTCGTCGATCTGCTGATAAGCAGGGGTTCATTGCACAGATGGAGCTTATGCTGGCTGAGTTCAAGCAGTATTGCATCAAACCGGATGACATTCAAAACTATTTGACCGAAACATCACCCTCCGGCAGCGGCATTCAGGATAAACTTCATGACCTTGAATTGGTCTATCAGGCGTTTGAGGATGAAATGGTTGGCAAATATTTAGATTCCGAAGACTATTTCACTTTGCTTATCGAGAAAATGTCTGAGTCTTCATATATAAGGAATGCGGATATCTATATCGATGGTTTTTATAGCTTGACGCCACAGGAATTGTTGATTGTGGAAGAAATGATGAAGCTGTGCAGGAGTGTAACGGTCTCGCTGACGTTAGATCAGCCCTACAGACAATATGCTCCGGATGATTTGCAATTATTCAGGCAAACGGGAAATCTTTATCATAACCTTTATCAGGCTGGATTGAGGAACGGTATACCCATTTCAGAAGACCGAATCTTAAAAGGGACGGAAAGGTTTGGAAAGAGTCCGGGCCTGAATCATCTGGAAACTTACTTTGCCATTCGTCCTGCACGGACGTTTGGGCAGTCACCTGATGTAACGATTGCCCAGGCAGTTAACCGCAGAGCTGAGATTGAAGGAGTTGCCCGGGACATCTTGACGCTTGTCAGAAAGAAACAGCACCGTTTCCGTGATATTGCGATTTTAGTCCGAAATGGAGAGGCATACACAGATATTTTACAAACCGTTTTTCGGGATTATCAAATCCCCTTGTTCGTCGATTCCAAACGGACCATGCTGAATCATCCTCTGATTGAACTGATTCGTTCGACTTTGGAGATCATCAATGGATATTGGCGTTATGAGCCGGTATTTCGTGCAATCAAGACGGAGCTTCTATTTCCGCTGCAAAAAAATCACGATAGAATGCGCGAACAGGTTGATAAGCTGGAAAACTATGTGCTGGCCCGTGGAATTAAAGGAAGCAGGTGGACGTCCAAAGAGCGTTGGACCTACCGGCGTTTCCGCGGACTGGAACTAGAGGACCGAAACCAGACGGATAAGGAAATGAAGCTTGAGCAAGAGCTGAATGAGATGAAGCAATTATTTACCGAGCCCATCTTGAAGCTATCAAAACGTGTTAAAAAGGCAGCTAATGGCAGGGAATTGTGTGAGGCCCTTTATCTATATCTTGAGGAATTGCATGTACCGGAAAAATTGGAAAAACTGAAACAGGAGGCAGAAGAAGCGGGTGATTTGGTATCAGCTAGAGAGCATGAGCAAACGTGGAATGCGGTTGTCGACTTACTAGACCAATTCGTTGAACTGCTGAGCGGGGAAGAGCTTTCCATGAAACAGTTTGCGGTAGTCATTGAAGCTGGTCTGGAGTCACTTGAATATTCTTTGGTACCGCCGGCAATTGACCAAGTCCTAGTAGCTAATCTCGATTTATCCCGCCTGGATGATGTGAGGACAGCTTTTGTCATCGGCTTGAATGAAGGGGTTTTGCCAGGAAAGGCTTTATCTGACGGAATATTTTCAGATAGTGATCGTGAGGTGCTGCTGGCTGGTGGACTTGATGTTGCTCCAAATTCAAAGGTGCGCCTCCTTGATGAGGAGTTTACTGCGTATAAAGCTTTTACTACACCTGCTGAGGCCCTTTATTTATCATATCCGCTTGCCGATGAGGAAGGAAAGGCACTTTTACCCTCATCCTATTTGAAAAGGGTAAGGGACGTATTGCTTAACGTTTCCGATGTGTATTATATGAACGATCCATCCGATCTGACTGCTGAGGAACAGGTGAAATATGCGGCGAATTATGATGTGGCACTATCGTACCTCGCTGCCCAATTGCAGCTGAAAAAAAGGAACTATCCAATCCATTCACTTTGGTGGGATGTATATAATTCCATTTTGGAGGATGAAAAGGCCGGTCCTTCAGCAACCAAGGTTTTATCGAGCCTTTTTTATCAAAATGGAACAAAGAAATTATCAGAGGAAACAAGCAAGCAATTATATGGTGAGAGCATTCTTACGAGTGTATCCCGGATGGAAATGTTCAATAGCTGCCCGTTTTCCCATTATGCCGCTCATGGCTTGAAATTGAGGGAAAGGCAAATTTTCCGTTTGGATGCACCGGATATTGGTGAGATGTTCCACGGAGCGTTGAAAATAATTTCGGATTACTTAAAGGAACATGATATTCCTTGGTCTGCTTTGACGAAGGAACAATGTTTGGAGTTGGCTAGAATTGCTGTGGAGAAACTTGCTCCTAAACTTCAAAATCAGATTTTGTTAAGTACGAACCGCCATCACTATTTACGCAGGAAACTGGAACACGTGATTGGACGAGCCTCAATCGTATTAAGTGAACATGCAAAGATGAGCGGTTTTGCTCCAATTGGATTAGAACTCGGATTCGGAAAAAATGGAGAGCTGCCGCCACTTTCTTTCACATTGAAAAACGGTACGAAGATGGAATTGATCGGGCGGATTGACCGTGTGGATAAAGCGGAAGAAGGTGAGGGTGTCTATTTGCGTGTGCTCGATTATAAGTCGAGTGAAAAGGAACTGAACATGAGTGAAGTATATTATGGACTTGCGCTGCAAATGTTGACATACCTTGATATCGTCGTCACCCATTCGAAGTCGCTAATTGGAAAGGAAGCTATTCCAGCCGGCGTTTTGTATTTTCATGTGCATAATCCTGTTGTCAAATCAAAGGGAATGCTCAGTTTGGATAAAATTGAAGAAGAAATTTATAAAAGTTTTAAAATGAATGGACTTGTACTGGATCATTCAAATGTCATTCAGATGATGGATACTTCGCTTGATATTGAAAATTCAGGTAAGTCGGATATTATTCCAGCTGGATTTAAAAAGGATGGTTCGCTCCTGGCGGCTTCCAAAGTAGCCAGCAGGGAAGAGTTTTCGCTTCTGAATCATCATGTGCGCCGCGTTTATCAGGAGGCTGGTGATCGAATGGTCGATGGTGATGTGGATATAACGCCATATAAATTAAAGGAAAAAACGCCGTGCACCTTCTGTTCCTTTAAATCGGTATGCCAATTCGACCAGTCACTCGAGGAGAATCAATTTAGGAATTTAGCACAGAAGAAACAAAATGATGTTCTTGAGCTATTAAGAGGGGAGGGGGAGAGCGATGAGTAAAACGAAAATCCCTGCTCTGCCAGGAGACGTGACCTGGACGGAAGATCAGTGGAAGGCGATATGGGCTAAAGATCAGGACATACTGGTTGCGGCGGCTGCAGGTTCAGGGAAAACTGCGGTCCTGGTCAATCGGATCATCCAAAAAGTCATTTCAGAAGAAGATCCAATCGATGTTGATGAACTGCTCGTCGTTACATTCACCAATGCTTCGGCTGCCGAGATGCGCCATAGGGTAAGCGAGGCATTAGAAAAAGCGATCAATGAAAATCCGCATTCACAGCATTTGCGGAAGCAGTTGAGCTTGATTAATCGCGCTTCAATTTCCACACTTCATTCCTTTTGTTTAGAGGTGATCCGGAAGTATTATTACCTGACGGAAATCGACCCAGGCTTCCGGATTGCAGACTCTACAGAGATCCAGCTACTCCGTGATGAAGTGATGGAAGAACTTTTCGAGGAACAGTATGGCCAAAATGATAATGATGAGTTCTTTAATTTGGTTGATGCTTTTACGAGCGATCGAAATGATGATGCACTTCAGAATATAGTTCGATCGCTGTATGATTTTTCGCAATCAAATCCTGATCCGGACAGATGGCTCAATGGTGCAGCAAGCATGTATGAGTTGGCTGATGATGATGGGATTGATGACCTTTCGTTTATCGATTCATTGAAATTCGATATTGGTTTACAACTGGACACTGCCAGGGATTTATTGGAACGGTCGCTTGCGTTGACAAAAGTCCCTGGGGGGCCGGCACCAAGGGCTGAGAACTATTTAGCCGATTTGACCCTGGTTGCTAAACTTTCGGAAGTGAAAGACCAATCCTGGAATTCTCTTTATGAAGAAATCCAAAACGTGAAATTTGGAACGGCAAAACGGCTTACTGGTGAAGATTTTATCAAGGAAGTATCGGATGAGGCTACCAAGTATCGCGATAAGGCGAAGAAGATCATCAAATCGTTACAGGAAGAGTTATTTTCCCGAAAACCGGAAAGCTATCTGCGCGATATAAGGGAGCTCAAGGGTTATGTCGATACACTTGTAATGCTTGTTAAACAGTTTGACGATCGATTCTTTGCTGCAAAAGCAGAAAAGAACTTAGTGGACTTTGCTGATTTGGAACATTATTGTCTTCGGATTTTGACAGGGGAGATTGTGGATGGCGAACGAAAACCTTCAGCGGCAGCTTTCGAATACAGGAATCAGTTCAAGGAGGTTCTCGTAGATGAGTATCAGGATACGAACCTTGTTCAGGAATCCATTTTAAAACTGGTGACGGCTGACGGCGAATATAATGGGAATCTGTTTATGGTAGGCGATGTCAAGCAGTCCATTTACCGCTTTAGGCTTGCGGAACCGAATCTCTTCCTTGGAAAATACACACGTTTTACCCATGATGGTGTTGAGTCCGGACTTAAAATAGATTTAAACCGCAATTTCAGGAGCCGAAAGGAAGTTCTCGATGGGACGAACTTCTTGTTTCAACAGTTGATGGGCATTACAGTCGGTGAGATTGATTATGATGAAGATGCCCAATTGAAGAAAGGTGCCCCATATCCCGAAGACGATCCAAACCCAATTGAACTCCATTTAATTGATGGAACAGCCGATTCGGGAGCCCTTTCGGACATGGAAGGATCGGATGGCGGGTTTGAGGCTGAGGAACTTGAAAAAGCGCAGCTTGAAGCAAGGCAAATGGCTAAGCTCATTAAAAAGGCTATAGGCGAAAAGCATCGGATATATGATACGAAAACCAAAAAGTACAGATCTGCCACATATCGTGACATGGTCATTCTTCTTCGCTCGATGCCGTGGGCACCGCAAATCATGGAGGAATTTAAAAAGCAGGGGATTCCAGTCTATGCCAATTTGTCGACAGGGTATTTTGAAGCGACCGAAGTGGCCATCATGATTTCCTTATTGAAGGTGATTGATAATCCGCAGCAGGATATCCCATTGGCTTCCGTTCTCCGTTCACCTATAGTCGGGCTGGATGAAGAAGAAATGTCACAGGTGCGTTTATTCCATACAGGGAGCTATTACGAAGCATTAGCTGATTTTTACAGAAAGAGTGACCCGGAAGAACATCCCGGGCTATATGAAAAAGCCTCAACTTTTTATAAAAAGCTAGTAAAGTGGAGGAAGCTTGCCAGGCAGGAAGCATTATCAGATTTGATCTGGCTTCTATATCGCCAAACGCAGTTTTATGATTTTGCAGGAGGGATGCCAGGTGGTAAACAGCGCCAGGCCAATTTAAGAGCTTTGTATGACAGGGCAAGGCAATATGAAGCAAGTTCATTCCGCGGTCTGTTCCGTTTCTTGCGTTTCATAGAAAGGATGCAAGAACGTGGAGATGATCTAGGGGCAGCCCGGGCTTTAGGGGAACAGGAAGATGTAGTCCGCCTGATGACGATTCACTCGTCAAAGGGTCTTGAGTTCCCGATCGTGTTTCTTGCCGGTCTTTCCAAGCAATTCAATATGATGGATATACGCAAGCCGTATTTACTGGATAAGGATTATGGCTTTGCGGCTAAGTATGTGAATTCCGAATTACGGATAACTTATCCATCCCTCCCTCAATTGGCTTTTAAGAAAAAAAAGCAGCTTGAATTAATTGCCGAGGAGATGCGTGTCCTCTACGTGGCACTTACTAGAGCTAAAGAAAAGCTTTATTTAATTGCCAGCATCAATGATGCAGAAAAAACGCAGCAGAACTGGGAAAGTAATGCGGCACATGGAGATTGGCTTTTAAAGGACTATGTACGGGCAGGTGCAAAAAGCTATCTTGATTGGATTGGTCCATCCCTTGTCCGGCATCGGGATTCCCTTGGTGCTGCAGGCCTTGGCTTGGAAATGGAGTCGCATCCATCGAATTGGTCCATTTCCGTCATTCCGAGTGAAGAACTTGCTGTCCTGGATGAGGAAGAGGCGCTGGTACAGGAGCAAATACTCGATCATGTCCAAAAATCAGAGAAGGTCGCGATGGTTTCCGAATTTTATGATGATATCAAAAAACAGCTCGAATGGGAGTACCCCGAGCATGAGGCGACGGTGTATCGTTCCAAACAATCCGTTTCTGAACTAAAACGTCAATATGAATTGAAGGACGAGCAAAGCTCCACGGAGTTGTTACGTAAATTTAAACGTCCCATCACGAAGCGTCCGACTTTCATGCAAGAAAAGTCACTGACACCTGCTGAAAGGGGTACGATTACACATTTAGTCATGCAGCATATTGATCTATCTAAAGAGATTACCATTCAATCGATTCTGGAACTGATGGTAGACTTGATTCAACGAGAGTTGTTGACGGAGGAACAGAAAGAAGCTGTGGATCCGGAAACGATTGTCGATTTCTTTGACAGTGAAATCGGCCAAAGAATGCAGAGGGCCGGGAGCATTCGCCGTGAAGTGCCATTTACGATGTCGGTGCCTGCAAAAGAGGCTTACAGCGATTGGGCAACTGGCGAAGAGGAGATCCTTATCCAAGGTGTGATTGATTGTATCTTTGAGGATGAACAAGGTCTTGTGCTACTCGATTATAAAACGGATACAATCACTGGCCGTTTTGCTAGCGGGTATGAAGGGGCTAAAGAAATCCTTGCCGATCGATACCGGATGCAGCTTCAGCTATATACGAGGGCTGTTGAAGGGATATTGAATAAGAAAGTAACCAGCCGTTACCTGTTTTTCTTTGACGGATCGCATTTATTGGAATTATAAGAGAGACAGAGTGTCCCATTTATGTGGGACACTCTGTCTGTAGACAAAAGGGGTTCGGAATTAAAACATTCCGAACCCCCTTTTGAAATTCCCTTTGAATTTTGCTCAATATTAAGGAATTGGATCTCTACGAGCCTACTATGTTAGGCGATTTTTGGACATAGCCATGTCCAATTGGCCATCTTCTTTTTATTCATGGCAGCGAAAGTGAGCATCGCCTGCATCGACAATTTTTTAAGTCCCCTTAAAGTAGTCCAACGCATGCCATGGTTTTCTTTTGCATCTGCGAAAACACGCTCAATCGTTTCATTACGTTTCGCATAGATAGGTTTTACATCTTGATGATGACGCAGATGATCTGCTTCTTCCATATAATCTTGCCAAATATGACGTGTCACTACTTTTTGATGGTCTTTACTTTGGGTACACTTTGATAAAAATGGGTTTTGGTGATTTGTACTCACGATAGCCCTCTTTATTCGTTGTTGAGTACTTTAATAGCTCTCCCGAAGGGCAAAGGTAACAATCAAAATGTTCATCGTAAACATAGTTATATTTGCAGAAGAATCCTTCTTTTGTTCGAGGACGTGTATACGGTAAAGCCGGTGTTATTTTATTACCAAATAGATAGCTTGTAATCGCCGGTGTTTTATAAGCTGCATCTGCGGCAAAAGCTTTTGGTTTTCCAGCTTTTTCAATTACTTGTCCAACAAGTGGCTCTAAGATGTGACTATCATGTCCAGGTGTTACAATTGTCCCCAGTACAAAACCGTTGCGGTCGGTAGCCACAAATGAATAGGCAAACTGTTTTGTTCGTTCATCTTTGACATAGTAACCACTCTCACGGTCAGTTGTACTTTGTTTAATTTCTTTGGTTTCTTCCTTATTAAGTTTATCCGGTGGAAAAGGTTTTTTATTATGGTTTTCACGGTTTGATATATTTCTTCTTGAAGTCGTCCTTGATACGCACGTGTTTCCTTGCGAACGATTTTTTTTTTAAATTTCCGCTTATTCGCACTGGCGCATTTCAAATCGATCTCGCTGAATAAAATCATGTTTAGAAAGCATCCTCATCACCTTAAGTTTTAATACTCAAAGTTGATTGGAGCGGAAGGTACGAGACTCCTGCGGGAAAAGCGCGTCTAGGGGAGACCCACACAGGCGCAAGCCGAGGAGGCTCACTGACCGCCCGCGGAAAGCGAGTGCCTGGATTGGAAATCAACGTTCAAATTGTACAAGCAAAAAAAACTGTAGACAAACTCGATTTTCACCAAATAAACAGAATAGTTTGAAAAAATATAAAAAATTACTATATACTAGAGGAGAAAAATACCTTTTAAAGGAGTAGAGAAGAGTATGACGAGTGAGATCAAGAGCAGGGGATACTTTGGTGAGTTCGGTGGGAGCTTTGTACCGGGTGAACTACAGGAAGTTATGGATATTTTAGAAACGGAGTTCCTGAAATATAAGGATGACCCGGAATTCATTGAGGAGTTTCAATATTATCTGAAAGAATATGTCGGACGCGAAAACCCGTTGACCCTTGCACAGAATTTAACGAAAAAGATTGGCGGGGCAAAAATATATTTGAAGCGTGAAGATTTGAATCATACAGGTGCTCACAAAATTAATAATGCGATTGGACAGATCCTGCTCGCTAAACGGATGGGTGCTAATCGCATCATCGCAGAAACTGGCGCTGGACAGCATGGTGTAGCGACTGCAACAGCATGTGCGATGTTCGGCTTAGAGTGTGTAATCTATATGGGTAAGCTGGATACGGAGAGGCAGGCATTGAATGTCTTTCGGATGGAATTGTTGGGTGCAAAAGTTGTAGCGGTCGAAAAGGGACAGGGGCGATTAAAGGATGCCGTTGATGAGGCATTAAATGATTTGGTGCAAAACTATGAAAATACTTTTTACTTGCTTGGTTCAGCAGTGGGCCCGCATCCCTATCCAACGATCGTTAAGCATTTTCAAGCAATCATAAGTGAAGAATCAAAACGCCAGATCGTTAAAAAGGAAGGAAAGCTCCCAACTGCCATCATTGCTTGCGCAGGAGGGGGAAGCAATGCGATTGGTGCTTTTGCACATTATATCAAAGAAGAAAATGTCCGTTTAATTGGTGTAGAACCAATTGAAGCCCCTAGTATTTCGCAAGGTGTCCCGGCAGTATTGCACGGATTCAAAAGTTTGACGTTAGTGGATGAGCATGGGCAGCCAAAACCGACATTTTCCATAGCGGCCGGCTTGGATTACCCAAGTGTTGGACCCGAGCATAGTTTTTTGAAAGATAGCGGACGAGCGGAGTATGTGACGGTAAAAGGGGAAGAAGCTCTTGAGGCTTTTCAGGTGTTATCCAAAACAGAGGGGATCATCCCAGCTCTCGAAAGCTCGCATGCTCTAGCTTACGCCATGAAGTTAGCAAAAGAGTTAACAAGAGATGATATCCTGATCGTTAATTTATCAGGACGGGGTGATAAAGATGTGGAGCAAGTATTTAACATGTTAGAAAAATAGGCCAAATTTAAAAGCCTCCCGGATAGGGGAGACTTTTTCTTGTGTGCCAGGCATGGCAACTATCTAGGTGGTGAAAGTCCACTGTGGGGGTACACATCGACCAACCACTAAGGA
>NZ_JBHZPE010000036.1:0-52074 GCF_042787985.1 Peribacillus sp. YIM B13481 | reverse complement strand
AGTATCGAATGAGAATCGTCTTTTTTTAATTTGATTTACCGTACTAGTTAGAAAAACGTGAGTTTTTCAGCAGCCTCTGCGTCGGACGGGCTTTTTTCCATTTGAATATCCACAAGAATTTCTCTTACAGCCATTTGACTTTGGGTTCAGTTTTATCGATAATTCGTTTAATGTTCGCCCGATGCCGGTAAAAAATGAAAATCGTTAATATACCGATTACAATAATAAGGGCCAAATCATTTGTATGAAACACTAAACAGTATATAAGAGCAAGAAGACAAGCAATCATCGAAGAAAGCGAGACATATTTGGATATGTATAAGGTAATGAAGAATATGATGACGGCAATGACAAAAAGTAATGGTTCATAAGCAAGAATGACACCGGCAGAAGTTGCCACCGCTTTCCCGCCCCGAAAGTTTGCGAAAATGGGAAACATATGCCCAATGACGGCAAATAAGCCAGCTAGTAATAAATTCATTTCCACGCCTAGCAATAACGGGAGAAAAGTTGCTAGAGTTCCCTTTAGTATATCCATGGTAGTAACGGTAAGCCCTGCCTTGACACCTAGTGTCCGGAAGGTATTTGTCCCACCCAGATTTTTACTGCCATGCTCCCTAATATCGATTTTGTAAAAGGTTTTACCGATAATTAAACCGGAAGGAATCGAACCAATCAAGTAGGCAGACAGTATAGTGATGAATGTAAGCATTGTATGACCCTTTCTTTATAGAAAAATCTTCTTATTTTTATCACGATTAAGAGGCTGTTTTTCCCCTTTTTTCGGAAATAAACTGAAGGAATAGCTAAAAAACAGCCTAAAAATACCTGATAAGCTTCTCTTATTGTAACATTTTCGTGACAAAATGGTACGGATGTCCAAAAAAAATCCATTGAAAAATGAATTTTCCTTGATGAACATTCGTCTTTTGATATACGTTTAAGTTCATGAAGTGTAAAAGGTTTATGTTTTCTTATTTTCGTAAAAATAATGAAGAGTACCTAATTGTGTATAATGATACAATACGCGGTAGCCTGTATGAACATAAGGATAATTAAGTGGTGCACACCTTTTCGAAACCTATTCTTTCTTGTATAATGGTTTTTCTTAATAATGGTAATACTCAGCTTTACTCTGTAAAATATCTTTGTTAAGGAATACTTTTTAAGCAAATATTACATTTTATGATAAAGGGGATTAATAAGAATGATACAAAATCCAAGCAGAGAAGAAATGGGTCAGATGTTAAAAAAGTCGAAGCGCATCGCTGTTGTTGGTTTATCAAATAACCCCGAGCGTACTTCTTATATGGTATCGAAGGCCATGCAGGATAGCGGGTATGAAATCATCCCTGTAAACCCTGCTGTATCTGAAGTGCTGGGTGTCAAGGCAGTAAAGGCACTTAAAGATATTGAAGGGCACGTCGATATCGTCAATATTTTTCGCCGTTCAGAATTCCTTCCCGAGATTGCCAAAGAATTTGCAGAAATCGATGCTGATATCTTTTGGGCGCAGCTAGGGGTAGAAAACGGGGAAGCCTATAATTTTTTGAAAGAAAAAGGTTATACTGTCATCATGGATCGATGCATAAAAGTGGAACACGCCCTTACTAAGTAGAGTGAAAAGAGCGGAACATCCGCTCTTTTTTAAAGGAATCGCAATGTTTAGCAGTGTGAAAATCAATAATGCGAGCCATGGCGGAGGTTGAGAACAGGCGGCATATCCAGGCAATTTAAGAATAATTTGATTAAAAAAGTAAAAGTATATTTGCCAAATGAAAAATTACCGCTACAATTAGAACGGTAGCTATGACACGTTTCAACAAAGTGAAAAGATCCAACTAAGGGTGCTAACGCTAATAAAAGGGACGAAAAAATAGAACACTTGTTCTTTGTTCGTAAAAGTATTATACTTTTAATATGATATTAACGTATGAATTAATTTGTTAAAGCTAGTGAGTCATTTCATTGCAGTATGATTTGGCCCGGAAATTGTGTTTAGTAAGGAAAGGGGAATTTCTGTGGCAAAGAAAGTAAAAACAATCGAGTACAATGATGATGCAATTCAGGTACTGGAAGGACTCGAAGCGGTCAGAAAACGTCCCGGTATGTATATCGGCAGTACTGATGCACGCGGACTTCATCATTTAGTGTACGAGATTGTAGATAACTCCGTAGATGAGGCTTTGGCTGGATATGGAGACCAAATTAGTGTGAAAATACATAAAGATAACAGTGTAAGTGTGTCAGATAAGGGTCGTGGAATGCCTACCGGTATGCATAAATTGGGTAAACCGACGCCTGAAGTCATTTTGACGATTCTTCATGCTGGCGGTAAATTTGGACAGGGCGGATATAAAACGAGCGGAGGCCTTCATGGAGTAGGTGCCTCGGTCGTCAATGCGTTGTCTGAATGGCTTGTCGTGACAATCAAAAGGGACGGGTTCATTTACGAACAACGGTTTTTCAATGGCGGAAAGCCAGAAACGACTCTTGAGAAAATCGGTAAAACCAATCAAGCTGGTACCAAAATCCACTTCAAGCCCGATCCGAAAATATTTTCGGTGACAACTTTTAATTATGATATCCTTTGTGAACGTCTCCGTGAATCGGCATTTCTTCTAAAAGGCATGAAAATTGAATTGACGGATGAACGTAACGACCAGCAAGAAACTTTTCACTATGAAAATGGAATAGAAGCTTTTGTGGATTACTTGAATGAAGAAAAAGAAACCCTTCATAGTGTTGTCAGTCTAGAAGGGGAACAGAATGGGATAGAAGTCGATCTGGCCTTTCAATTCAACGATGGTTATTCAGAAAATATTTTAAGCTTTGTAAATAATGTTCGAACAAAAGACGGCGGCACCCATGAGATTGGCGCAAAGACGGCCATGACGAGGGCATTTAATGATTATGCCAGAAAAATGGGGCTATTGAAGGAAAAAGATAAAAACCTCGAAGGTACCGATATACGCGAAGGATTGTCTTCAATAATTTCTGTACGTATCCCAGAAGAACTTCTTCAATTCGAAGGACAGACCAAGAGCAAGCTTGGAACCAGTGAAGCCCGTTCTGCAGTCGATTCCATCGTGTCAGAGCACTTAGCCTACTTTTTTGAAGAAGATCCGACCACGAGTACCCTGCTGGTCAAAAAATCGATTAAAGCTTTCCAGGCCCGGGAAGCAGCACGCAAAGCGCGTGAAGATGCAAGAAGCGGGAAGAAACGGAAGAAATCCGATGCCATCCTATCTGGAAAATTAACGCCAGCTCAATCTAAAAATCCTGAACGGAATGAATTGTATCTTGTAGAAGGGGACTCTGCAGGAGGTTCCGCAAAGCAAGGTCGTGATCGCCGTTTCCAAGCGGTACTGCCATTACGTGGTAAAGTTATCAATACGGAAAAGGCCAAACTAGCGGACATTTTTAAAAACGAGGAAATAAATACGATCATCCACGCTATCGGTGCAGGGGTCGGGGCAGAGTTCAATACGCCGGACACCAACTATGATAAAGTGATCATCATGACTGATGCCGATACGGATGGGGCCCATATCCAAGTGCTTCTGTTAACATTCTTTTACCGCTATATGAAGCCATTGATAGAGTCAGGAAAGGTTTACATTGCCTTGCCTCCTTTATATAAAGTGAGTAAAGGGACCGGAAAGAAAGAAACCATTGAATATGCTTGGAGTGATGAGGAACTTCAGGGAGCGATAGACAAGGTAGGGAAAGGCTATATGATTCAGCGCTATAAAGGGCTGGGTGAAATGAATGCCGATCAATTATGGGATACTACCATGAACCCGGAAACCAGGACATTGATACGCGTGAAGATCGACGATGGTGCCCGTGCAGAAAGACGTGTGACAACGTTAATGGGGGACAAGGTTGAACCGCGCCGTAAATGGATTGAAGCCAATGTCGCTTTTGGTCTCGAAGAAGAATCGAATATTTTAGATAATGAAAATATGTCGATTGAAGAGGAGGTCATTAACGATGGCATTTGAAGAAACGTTTAGAGATTTGCCGCTTGAAGAGGTAATCGGAGACCGCTTCGGGCGATACAGTAAATATATTATCCAAGATCGGGCACTGCCAGATGCAAGGGACGGATTAAAACCGGTACAGCGCAGGATATTGTATGCGATGCATGTAGAAGGAAATACACAGGAAAAAGGATTTAGGAAATCAGCAAAAACAGTCGGTAATGTAATTGGTAACTATCACCCCCATGGAGATTCATCTGTTTATGAGGCAATGGTCCGGATGAGCCAAGACTGGAAGCTTCGGAAAGTCATGGTTCAAATGCACGGAAACAATGGTAGTATTGATGGCGATCCGCCTGCTGCGATGCGGTATACTGAAGCCAGGCTTTCATCGATCGCCTCAGAGATGTTACGTGATATTGAAAAAAGGACTGTAGATTTTGTACCGAACTTCGATGATACTTCGGAAGAACCCATTGTATTGCCAGCAATGTTCCCTAACTTGCTTGTAAACGGATCCACAGGAATATCTGCCGGCTACGCAACGGAAATCCCACCACATCAAATAGGTGAAGTCATTGATGCAGCCATTATGCGAATCGATAAGCCTGAAGCGACAGTCGCTGATTTAATGACGGTCATTAAGGGGCCGGATTTCCCTACAGGCGGTATCATTCAAGGAATTGAAGGCATTCGTAAAGCCTATGAAACAGGTAAAGGTAAAATCATCATTCGCGGCTTGGCGGAAGTGGAAACGATTCGCGGCGGCAAACAGCAAATCGTCATCACTGAAATCCCATATGAAGTCAATAAAGCGAACCTTGTTAAGAAAATGGATGAGTTCCGTCTTGACCGGAAAGTTGAAGGCATCGCTGAAGTAAGGGATGAAACGGACCGTACAGGACTGCGTATCGTCATTGAATTGAAAAAAGAAGCGGATGCAAATGGAGTCCTGCATTATTTATATAAAAATTCCGATCTTCAAATTGCTTACAATTTTAATATGGTCGCGATTTATAAAAAACGGCCGACATTGATGAGCCTGCCAAAAATGCTTGATGCGTATATCGATCACCGTAAAGAGGTAATTGTGAATCGTTCCCGTTATGAGTTGCAAAAAGCACATGACAGGGCACATATCGTAGATGGTTTAGTGAAGGCTTTGTCCATATTAGATGAAGTCATCTCTGTCATCCGTGCGTCAAAAGATAAACGGAATGCCAAAGATAACCTCATTGCTAAATTCGCTTTTACAGAAGCGCAAGCTGAAGCCATTGTTTCCTTACAGTTATATAGGCTGACAAATACTGATATTACAGCACTTGAAGCAGAGGCAGCGGAATTGAAGAACAAAATTGAGGAATTGACCAAGATTCTCGGCAGTGAAAAAGTCCTTCTTCAAGTAATAAAAAAAGAACTTCGATTCATTAAAAAGGGCTTTGATGACGGACGGCGTTCCAAAATAGAAAAAGAAATTGAAGAAATCAAAATTAATCTTGAAGTCTTGATTGCGAGTGAAGACGTGATGGTGACAGTGACGAAAGAAGGGTATGTTAAACGGACGTCATTACGGTCATTTGCAGCTTCAGGTGGTCTTGATTTTGGCATGAAGGATTCCGATCGCCTGCTCCAGAGGCTGGAGATGAATACAACAGATGTCCTGTTGCTTTTCACATCCAAAGGGAACTACCTCTATTGTCCAGTTCATCAGCTTCCTGACATTCGATGGAAGGAAACAGGTCAGCATATCGCGAACATCATTCCGATTGACAGAGAAGAACAAATCATAAAAGCGATTCCAATCAAAGATTTTACCCTGCCGCAATTCTTAGTGTTCATCACGAAAAATGGTATGGTTAAAAAGACTGAAATAGCTTCTTATAAAGCACAGAGACATTCAAAACCGTTGGTTGGTGTCAATTTAAAAGGTGAAGATGAACTGGTCGATGTCCATCATACCGATGGACAGGCAGACCTTTTCCTAGTCACTCATAACGGCTATGGTTTATGGTTTGATGAAGAAGAAGTAAGTATTGTCGGTGTCCGGGCAGCAGGAGTCAAAGGGATTAATTTGAAGGAAGATGACTATGTCATTGGCGGAAAGGTTTTAGCCAAGGATAGTAAAGAATCGATCTTTATAGTTACCCAGCGCGGAGCCATCAAGAAAATGAAATTAACCGAGTTTGAAAAAACGAGCCGGGCAAAACGGGGTGTCGTGGTCTTGAGGGAATTGAAATCAAATCCTCATAGGGTCATTGGATTTGATACCATTAACAAAACCGACAGTCTATTCATTCTTTCTGAAAAGGGAATCATTGAAACCATCCATGCCGCTTCATTAAAAAATCATGATCGTTACACGAATGGATCTTTTGTTTTTGATGAAACGGTTAGTGGAAAAGCGAAAGAAATGTGGAAAATATCATTGGAAGATGACTCTGCCATTGAGTAGTGAATCATTTTTTAAAACGGGATGCTGATTATAATCAGCATCCCGTTTTATATTGTAACAACAAATGGACAGTAAGTAGTTGATATGCAACAGTTATATCGGTCAAGAAAATACCCCGGTCATCACCATGTATATTGACTTCATTCTGTGGTTACCTTCTTAAGTCAAAAATGACTTATTGAGTCATTTTTAAATCCTTGTATTACGAACTTAAAAATCTTACTCGAGCCATAAATAATTCAATTTTGAATTTTAAGATTGAATCTAGGTAGTATAACGATTTATTTTGGCATATTCCTTGCGTCTTGTTTGTATGACTTCCAATTCAGCAATTAAATGGCTCACGGGCATTCCAAAAGAGTATTATAGTGAACCGGCAGTGACCGAGAGCGGAAAATACATTAACCGTTCGGATTACCCGAATTATAAAGGGTATATCGAACCTTTTACAACATAGGCAATGGAATATTTTCGGCAAGAAAATTGCCGCGTTACCAACTTATTCTCAATAGGGTAAAGGCTGGACGAAAGCCGTTCTTCCATATTGGGAAAAGCGAGGCTGTGTCGATTATAATTCGTCGATTGATGAAAATGGAGGATTTGCACTAACAATTGTCGTAGGCGCAGTAGAATTCGGGAAAGTTGTCCCCATCCGTTAACTGGGTCAAGGGATGGAGGTGTCCCGGATCCGGCGAAGTATCCTAGTTTAGCATTTTGTTATACTACTTTGAGTGTACCGTTCCCAAATTTGGGGAACAGTACACGTTTTTTATTGTAGAAAAAGTCAGGACAAAAAAAGAAGGATCCTATGAGTGAATTACGGCACATTAATAGGTTATATATCCACCATTATATCCAGAGTAATGAAATTTTCATGGATTCCGGATAATGTGCAATGGCAATGGTTTTTTAGGAAATAAATGAATGCTTACTAAAAAAACATCACAAAAATATCTTGTATCTAAGTAATGAAAACGCTATCATTGAATATAATATGAAATATAATTTCAATATTATCTATTGAATAATGAAATTTTATTTAAGTAATTGATAATAGGAGGATTCAATTGTCTATGGAAGAACATCTGCGTTCATTAACGACTGAATTACGGAACGAAGATACGATGAATATCGATAGTGTAAATACGATGGAAATCATTTCAGCAATCAATAAGGAAGATTTAAAAGTGGCAGCAGCGGTCCAGGAGGTTTTGCCAGAAATAAAAACGGTAGTTGAATGGGCTTTGGAATCATTAAAAAAAGGTGGGAGACTCATATACATCGGTGCAGGAACGAGTGGAAGACTCGGTGTGCTGGATGCCGTGGAATGTCCACCGACATTCAGCACACCACCTGATAGGGTGCTTGGCATAATCGCAGGAGGGGAAAAGGCGTTCGTTCGAGCCATCGAAGGAGCGGAGGATAAAGAAGAGTTTGGGGAATGTGATTTAATCGACGTGGATCTAACAGCAAATGATACGGTTATTGGCATTGCGGCAAGCGGCCGTACCCCATATGTGAAAGGCGCTTTACGGTATGCAAGAATGGTTGGGGCTAAAGCGGTGGCATTATCATGCAATAAAAACGCGAGCATCACAGAAGCAGCTGATATAGGGATTGAAGTGGTGGTCGGACCGGAAGTCTTAACAGGGTCCACAAGAATGAAAGCGGCAACCGCACAGAAAATGGTCCTCAATATGATCTCGACGGCTACCATGATCCGGTTGGGAAAAGTCTATGAAAATCTGATGATTGATGTAAATGTCAGTAATCAAAAACTGAAGGATCGTGCAATTAGCATCATAGAAACTTTAACAAATGCTGACTATGATCATGCTTTGAATATGCTTGAAAAAGCAAATAATCAAGTTAAACCAGCGATAGTTATGATAAAAACGTCAACAGATTATGATAAAGCAATGGAGTTACTAGAAAAAGCGGGTGGAGATGTCAGAAAAGCCATTTCGATCTATGAAGATTAAGGAGGGAAGCAATGGCTACAGGAGGATTATCCATCATACAGACGATGTTGAGCAAGCTCCCGCAATCAGAACAAAAACTAGCAGAATATATTCTTCAGAATCCTCATGAAGTTGTGAACAGCACTGTACAGGAATTAAGTACTTCTGCTCAAACAAGCGGGGCTGCTGTTATTAGGTTGTGTAAATCTCTCGGAATAAAAGGGTTTCAAGATTTGAAGATAAGGATTGCCGGAGATTTGATGAAGACTGTTGAACAGGGCTACAGGGATATCGAGCCCTCAGAATCACTGTATCGGATTGTTGAAAAAACAACGAGTAATTCGATTCAGTCCATTCGAGACACATCTGAAATAATCGATCACGACACTCTCAAACAGGCGATAACGTTGATGCTGAACGCTAAGACCGTCCACTTTTGCGGAGTGGGTGCCTCGAATATAGTTGCTGCAGACGCTCAGCAAAAATTACTTCGTATCAATAAAGGGGCAACGGCTTTTACGGATATGCATTTAGTTGCAACCCTGATTGCAAATGCTGATGAAAATGACATCGTTTTTGCCATTTCATTCTCCGGGGAAACACCTGAAGTTGTCAATATACTGAAGCTTGCTAAAGAACGTGGTGTCAAGACGATCGGGCTGACTCATTTTGGCCAAACAACGGTATCTTCCTTGTGTGACGCCACACTGTATACATCCTTTTCGAATGAAGCACCATTTAGGAGTGCAGCGACATCATCAAGATTGGCGCAGTTATATATGATTGATATTTTGTTTTTGGGGATGGCTTCAGAGCAATATGAAGAGACTGTCCAATATATTGATAATACCAAGTCTGCAATCAAGTCGATGACGGATCGTTATAAATGAATATTACGAGATTTGACAAAGGGGGCTTTTAAATGGGTAAGGGGGATAAGTACGCCAGTTTAGCAGAAGAGTTATTGGGGAAATTAGGCGGGGCATCAAATGTTGCCGATGCTGCACAGTGTATGACCAGACTAAGGGTATTGCCAATCGATCGTTTAAAAGTAAACATGGAAGATATAAAAAACACGGAAGGTGTTCTGGGCGTCATTGAAGAGGAAACGATACAAATCGTCCTTGGGCCAGGCGTGGTGAACAAGGTTCATACAGAATTTGAAAAGCTTTTGGAATCTTACGGCGGTTTGAACTTAAAAGAGGTGGCATCGAAGAACAAATCAGAGAATGATAGAAAAAATGCAAAACCTTTTAAACTTTTTTTACGCAGGATTGCAAGTATTTTCATCCCTTTAATTCCCGCCTTAGTGGCATCCGGTTTGATTACCGGTATAACAAAAGCGACCGTTCAAGCGGGGTGGCTTGCAGCAGAATCGCAATTAGCCATCATATTAACCGTTATTGGATCTGGTTTGTTTGCCTACCTGGGGATTTTGGTTGGGACCAATGCCGCTAAGGAATACGGCGGATCCCCTGCACTTGGTGCGTTGGCGGGTATCTTGGTCATCAATCCGGCTGTCGGCGACATTTCCCTGTTCGGTGAAAATTTGCTCCCTGGCCGCGGTGGGTTGATAGGAGTCCTCTTTGCCGCTATTTTCATAGCCTTGGTGGAAAAACAGGTCAGGAAATTCATTCCTCAATCACTTGATATCATTTTGACGCCAACCATCGCTTTACTCATTACTGGGATTGTCACTTACATTGTTTTTATGCCGGTAGGAGGGTTTTTATCGGATGCCATTACGACAGGGTTATTGAATGTGTTGGACTTCGGCGGTGTTGTGGCTGGATTCGTGCTTGGTGCGGCCTTCCTTCCCCTAGTCATTACTGGTTTACATCAAGGTTTAACGCCTGTCCATCTAGAATTGATCAATTCTATCGGGGATGATCCGCTGCTTCCCATTTTGGCAATGGGTGGTGCAGGCCAAGTTGGGGCGGCATTTGCCATCTATATGAAAACGAAGAAAGCGAGTTTAAAGAGGGCAATCGGCGGAGGCCTTCCTTCAGGAATGCTTGGTATCGGCGAACCCCTTATATTTGGAGTGACTCTGCCACTGGGCCGGCCTTTCTTAACTGCCTGTCTAGGTGCTGGAGTAGGCGGGGCATTCCAAGCACAATTCGGAATTGCGACGTCGTCCATTGGTGTTTCTGGACTGCCGCTTACCTTTTTAGTGCATCCAAATCAAATCGGTCTATTCTTGGCTGGGTTGTTCATTTCCTATATAGCAGGATTTATTTTTACGTATTTGTTTGGATTTAATGATGAAATGGCTGTTGAATTCAAGTGATCGGAATCTCTTTTTATCTACAGGACCCACTTGCAGAAGCACAAATCAACCATGCTGCTAACCTAGGAGTGAAAAGGGCCTTTACCTCGCTTCATATTCCTGAAGAAAAGGGTGACCTCGTAAAGAGGATGATCAGGCTTTTAAAGCTTTCAGATTCCTATGGAATGGAAATCCATGCGGATGTGTCATTAAACACTCTTGATCATTTAGGGATTGGCAGATTTACGGATTTAAGGCAATTGGGTATTAAAGGTATTCGACTTGATGATGGGTTTGATCGAGAAACTGTTACATCTTTATCCAAGGTGTTTTCCCTCTCACTGAATGCAAGTACGTTAAATGAAGATGAACTTCTAGCCATACTCGGGAGCGGCGTAGAACCGGAAAGTTTGATAGCTTGGCATAACTTTTATCCAAGGCGTGAAACGGGCCTTGAGGAAGAATTCTTTCATGAACAAAATCGAATATTCAAGAAATACGGTATACCGATCTTTGCTTTCATCCCGGGTGCTGGAAGTAAACGCAGTCCTCTTCACGATGGCCTTCCGACGCTTGAAAAACACAGGTTAATGAATCCTTACGCTGCCGGTGTTGAGCTATTTCAGCATGTGGACGGAGTTTACGTAGGAGATCAAGGAACCGAGAATAATTTGCTTGAGAATCTAACTGTCTATAAAAATCTCAATATTCTTTCTATTAGAATGGAATCCCAACTTTTGCAAGGCGGTCAATATAAATTAAGGCCAGATGTTTCTCAAGATGTTTTCCGGCTGCAAAATACCCGCGTCTCAGCAAATATCGTGCCGAGTAATACAGTTACACGCAGCCTTGGATCCATAACGATGGACAATGATGCTTACGGAAGGTATCGGGGAGAGATTCAAATTTGCAGGAGAGACCTGAAGGCTGATCATAGAGTCAATGTGATAGGGCGAGTAATAGTTGAAGATATTCCCTTGCTTTCCCTTCTAAAACCTGGTCAATCCATAGAACTGTTGAGTGAAGGGAAAGTGAGATCGAACGATCAATGATACTGGGATAAACGGATTTATTACATGAAGGCTTGTTAAAGAGGCGGCTGATGGGATTCCGGATGCTGCCTTGATTTCTTTATAGGATCTATTTAGATCATTTCCATTCATTTACCCCTTTCATGGTACTGGATATGGAAGTGTTACTACAAGAACTTAAAGGTAAACAAGGGAGGAAGCCTAAATGATAATAAGGATATGTGTCCCAGCTGGAATCGCATTATTCTTGGTTATATCCATTCTGGGAGGGAATGCGGCTGCAATGGGATTAGAGAACGAAAATTCAGCATCGGACGTTCAGAAAATCGTTGAAAACATGACAGTTGATGAAAAAGTCGGCCAAATGCTCATGCCGGATTTTCGTAATTGGAAAAAACAAGAAGAGGTGGAGGCCACAGGGTTTATTGAAATGAACTCAGAAATTGCAAGCATCATTAAAAAATATCATCTAGGCGGTGTGATTTTGTTCGCTGAGAATGTAGTCGACACCGAACAAACGGTTCGGCTCACGGATGGTTTGCAGAGGGCAAGCCAAGACCTTCCGCTGTTCATAACGATTGATCAGGAAGGTGGAATCGTAACCCGCCTTCAAACCGGAACGAACCTTCCAGGTAATATGGCGCTTGGTGCAACCAGAAATGAGAATTACGCTTACCAAACTGGAGAAATCATCGGGAGGGAACTGTCGTCACTTGGCATAAATGTCAATTTTGGGCCGTCTGTCGATGTCAATAATAATCCCGGAAATCCAGTTATTGGCGTTCGCTCCTTCAGTTCTGATCCGGAACTTGTATCAAAGTTGGGCATTCAAACGATAAATGGATTGCAAAATCAGAACATGATAGCAACGGCCAAGCATTTCCCTGGCCACGGAGATACAGCAGTCGATAGTCATTATGGTCTCCCTCTTGTCTCTCATGATAAAGAGCGCTTGCGTTCCATCGAGTTGGTTCCTTTCCAAAAGGCCATCGATGCTGGAGTGGATATGATGATGACTGCACATGTTCAATTCCCTGCATTCGACAACACTACGTATATCAGTAAAAAAGACGGTCAAGAAATTATGGTTCCTGCAACGTTGTCACATAAGGTCATTACAGATCTTTTACGTGGAGAAATGGGTTTTGACGGTGTTGTGGTTACAGATGCTTTGAATATGAAAGCCATCGCGGACAACTTCGGACAGGAAGAAGCTGTGGTCCTTGCCCTGAAATCGGGTGTTGATATTGCATTGATGCCTGCACAAGTAAATTCGCTCCAAATGGAAAAGAATATAACCACTGTATTCAATGCAGTGAAGGCAGCAGTGGAAAGCGGCGAAATTCCTATAACTCAAGTCAATCAATCTGTAACGAGGATACTTGAACTAAAAGTGAAAAGAGGGATTTTAAACCCTGATAAAACTCCAATCGATAAAAAGATCAAAACCGCGCTTCAAGTGGTCGGGAATGAAGATCATCTGAAAAAAGAAACGGAAATTGCGGAAGATGCCATCACACTATTAAAAAATGAAGGCAGAACTTTGCCTTTCAAACCTAAGAAAAATGAAAAAGTTTTAGTGCTTGCTCCTTTTGATGATCAAGTTGAATCAATGTCAAGGAGCATCCGCGAATTAGCTGATAAAAAGAAAATAAAGAAAGTCCAAATAACGGGTGTGAGTTTTTCGGAAAAGTCATTTACAGATGAAGTGGCTAGACTTATTGATGAATCAGACTTTGTCATTACTGGTTCCTATATTGTCAAAAACGATCCGGCTGTCAATGATGGAGTGATCGATGATAGCGTTCAAGATTCTTCGAAGTGGGCAACTGCCTTCCCAAGAGCGGTCATGAATCATGCTAAGAAGCAAGATAAAGAATTTGTTTTAATGAGTTTAAGAAACCCTTATGATGTTGCAAATTTTGAAGAAGCAAAAGCGGTGCTTGCTGTTTACGGATTTAAAGGGTATTCGAATGGGCGTTATAGACAGCCAAATATTCCGGCAGGCATCTCGACCATTTTTGGAGGATCAAAACCTAAAGGAACTTTGCCGGTCGATATACCATCAGTGACTAAACCCTCTGAAAGCCTTTATAAACTTGGATATGGATTAGATATCAAATCAGGAAAACCCATTAAACAATGGAGGGGGAAATAATTTGAAACGAATAATTATATTATTTACCATTTGCCTGTTTGCTTTCGGCATCGTTTCCTCAAAAAGTGTGACGGCTGTTAAGGAGAAGAAAAATCAAAAGGTCAGTCCGGGAATTGAAGTCCTTTTAAAAGAAGAAAAGAACGTGTTAAGAGGAAAGAAAGTGGGGCTAATTACGAATCCAACTGGCATCGATTCTAAATTAACCAGCATTGTCGATCTACTACATGACGATCCGGATATTAATTTGACTGCGTTATTTGGTCCCGAACATGGAGTGCGCGGAGATGCGCAAGCTGGTGCTAGTGTTGAATATTATATTGATGAAAAAACAGGTTTGCCCGTCTATAGCTTATATGGTAAAACGAAAAAACCGACACCTGAAATGTTAAAAGATGTTGAGGTCCTTGTCTTTGATATCCAGGATGTCGGAACACGCTATTACACTTATATCTACACGATGGCTTATGCAATGGAAGCAGCAAGAGAAAATGATATTCCCATTATCGTGCTGGACCGGCCGAACCCACAAGGAGGGGAATCGGTAGATGGACCTGTACTTGAACCAGAATTCTCATCGTTTGTTGGTATGTACCCAATTCCTCTTAAACATGGGATGACAGTTGGTGAACTCGCGACTTTGTTCAATAAGGAGTTTAAAATTGGAGCCGATCTAAAGGTCATCAAGATGAAAGGCTGGAAACGAGATATGGATTATGACGATACTGGGCTTCCTTTTGTCTTGCCGTCACCGAACATGCCGACCGTATCCACATCAATCGTATACCCCGCTACAGGATTGATCGAAGGAACGAATGTCTCGGAAGGCAGAGGGACGACTAAACCATTCGAACTGATTGGTGCTCCCTATATAAACAGCGATGAACTTGCTGGGAAATTAAATGCATTACGGTTACCTGGCGTAAAATTCAGGGCCGCCTCTTTTACCCCTACGTTTTCAAAGCATGCGGGTAAACTCAGCCATGGAGTCGAAATTTATGTAACGGATAGAGCGGAATTCAAGGCTGTTCCTACTGGACTTCATATCATCAAGACCATCCATGATCTATACCCAGATGATTTCGAATTCCTTGCAGCCAACAATTTCAACCTATTGATTGGCAATGGCTGGGTAAAGTCAAGGATTGAAGAAGGTTCATCAGTAGATGAAATCATGAAAGAATATCAAGTAAAGCAGGATGCTTTTACAAAGGTTCGCAAAAATTACTTGCTCTATAAATAAAAGTGAAAGAAAAGTCCGGTTGGACTTTTCTTTTTTTATTAACTTTCGATGGAGGAGTAAATCGCTAAGACTTTATTCCTGCATATAGCCAAATTTAAAAATGAAATGAAGTTCTAAAATGGAAGGAACCGTTGTCTAATAGAATATAGGGGTTTGCCCTAAATCAGTAATTGTCAGGAGGAAAGCGAGATGAAAAATTTTCTTCAAAAAATTGGACGTTCCTTGATGCTGCCAGTAGCCGTATTGCCGGCAGCCGCCATTTTAATGGGGATCGGTTATTGGATAGATCCAGCAGGATGGGGAGCCGGAAGTCCGTTAGCAGCTTTCTTAATAAAAGCAGGTTCTTCGATCATTGACAATATGGCTATCTTGTTTGCTGTAGGGGTAGCGTTGGGGATGTCGAAAGGAAAAGATGGGGCCGCTGCTTTGAGCGGGCTGGTAGCCTATCTGGTCATAACGACATTGCTTTCTACGGACTCGGTAGCGATGCTGCAGGGAATTGATGCAAAAGATGTAAATCCAGCATTTGAGAAAATAAAAAATGCATTTGTCGGAATTATCTCAGGGCTTGTAGCTGCAGCTATGTATAATCGGTTCAGTAAGGTCGAGCTGCCGGATGCATTCGCTTTCTTCAGCGGTAAACGACTTGTCCCCATCCTTACTGCTGTTGCCATGTTACTTGTTTCCCTTATATTATTCTTCGTATGGCCACTCATCTACTCCTGGTTAGTTATATTTGGAGAAGGAATAAGTGAAATGGGTGCTACTGGAGCAGGACTCTATGGATTCTTCAATAGGCTGTTGATACCAACAGGTTTACATCATGCGTTAAATTCCGTTTTCTGGTTCGATGTAATAGGACTTAATGATATCGGCAATTTCTGGGCTGGAAAGGGAATAAAAGGAACCACAGGCATGTACCAAGCCGGATTCTTTCCCGTCATGATGTTCGGTTTGCCAGCAGCAGCTCTTGCGATGTACCATACGGCAATATCCCATAAGAAAAAACAAGTGGCATCATTAATGCTCGCTGCAGGTTTCGCTTCGTTTTTTACAGGCGTTACTGAACCATTGGAATTTGCTTTCATGTTTGTTGCACCAGCCCTTTTTGTGGTGCATGCCTTATTAACCGGAATTTCGTTAGCTATTGCTGCGACCTTCCAATGGACAGCAGGGTTTGGTTTTAGTGCAGGATTCATTGACTTTGTTTTAAGTTCAAGATTACCAATGGCAAATGAACCATATATGCTGCTTCTTCAAGGACTGGCTTTCGCCGTTATCTATTATTTCTTATTCCGCTTCTTGATAACAAGATTTAATTTAATGACACCCGGAAGAGAAGATGATACAGAAGATGAGCTTGATGGTGGAGGAGCGAGTGCACAAGCAGGCAGCAGTCTAGACGGGTCTAATCAGAGTAAATTCTTTGGGATGGCCTCTGCAATTTATGAGGGGCTGGGCGGAGACGCTAACGTAACAACTGTAGATAACTGCGTTACCCGTTTAAGAGTTGAAGTGGAGAGTATGGGAGCTGTCGATCAGAATAAAATCAAATCAACAGGGGTTGCAGGAATTAATATCGTTGGTCCCCAAAGCATTCAAGTCATCGTAGGGACACAGGTGCAATTCATAGCCGATGAAATTGAAAAGATCCGACGGCAATAGGGAACCGGTTAAACTGTTATTTTGCTCTCCAATTCCCTTCTTTCATGCAACTATTGATTTACTCTAATCTACGGTCAGTATTGTTCCTTCTCATCTTTTCTGATCGTAGAGATTTTTATGAAAAAGTACCGTTTTAAACGTACCAATAAATCGATTTTCATTTAATCGAATCCTAATATAGTAAATATACCTTTATACACTTTGCCCTTAAATTAGAATAAAACGAATCGATGTTCTATAATATATTAAGGGTATTGTATTAAAGGATTTGCCATGAGGCTTGGAGAATTAGTAATGAAGCTCGTCCGTCATGCAATTGAATGGTTAGGATTTCATCGAAAATTAATGTTTTAGCTGCATACATACACGTCACCGCTAAAAACACGATCGTCTAGGGTATTAAGTTTTTGGCAAAGGAAATCTTTTGAATTTTTACTAGTATAGGAGAGGTTCCGGTCATGTATAAACCAAAAACCAAAGAAACTGACAGCAGTGTCACTGAGTTCATTGAGAAAGTCGATAATCTAAAAAAACGTGAAGACGCATATAAATTATTAGATATTTTTACCGAAACGACAGGTTTTGAGGCAAAGATGTGGGGACCGAGCATCATTGGTTTCGGTACCTATCATTATAAATATGAATCTGGTCACGAAGGTGATGCCCCTCTAGTTGGCTTTTCACCTCGTAAAGCAAAAATCAGTCTATATTTTACTCCGGGCGACAAAAGAAGGGTAGAATTGTTACAGGCATTTGGAAAACACACCACCGGAAAAGGATGTGTATACATCAATAAAGTGGCAGATATCGAAATTAATGTTTTGAAAGAATTGATTAATCAGTCTGTAAAGTTTTTGAGACAAACATATCCGGACAAATGATGAAAAATAAAGCATAAAATCAGTTTTATGATTGTATCAGAGGAACAAGAAAGCGAGAGGGAACGAATGAGAAAAATTAAAGTCGGTATAGTTGGGTATGGATTGTCAGGGGCTACGTTTCATGCGCCATTACTAAGTGTTTTAGGGGAATTTCAAATAACGAAAGTAGTCAGCTCCAAAAAGGAAAAAGTCCAAAAAGATTTGAAGGATGTGGAGGTGGTAAGCAGCTTAGAGGATATTCTTGAAGATGCGTCCATCGATTTGGCTGTTATTACAACACCGAGTGGTTTACATTATGAAATGGCCAAGCAAAGCTTGTTAGCCGGGAAGCATGTCATCCTGGAAAAGCCGATGGTAGTGGAAGCTTGGGAGGCAGAGGAGCTCATTAAGATTGCCGAGGAAAAGAATCTGCTATTAAGCGTCTATCATAACCGGAGATGGGATAATGACTTTTTGACGGTTAAAAAACTTATTGATGATGGAGTGCTTGGGGAAATCAATACATACCAGGTCCATTATGATCGATTCAGGCCGGTGGTCAGGGATAGATGGAGGGAAAAACCAGGCCCAGGAACAGGTATGCTATTTGATTTAGGATCACATCTGATCGATCAAGCCTTGTATTTGTTTGGGTTGCCGCAATTCGTTTGGGCAGATGTATTTTCGCAAAAAGAGAATGCCCAAACGGATGATTATTTCCATGTGATATTAGGATATGAAAAGCTGAGAGTGATATTGCATTCAGGCTCGATCGTACCGGGTAATGGACCGCGGTTTCAAGTGCATGGAAGTAAAGGATCATTTATCAAGTACGGTCTTGATTGCCAAGAGGCGGCGTTGAGTGAGGGGAAAAAACCGGTGGATGGCTCTTGGGGTTCAGATGAACCTGAGTTTTATGGCAAGCTGGTTACCGTTGAAGGTGAAAATGAGACACATGAAACCATTGAAACTCTGCATGGTTCTTATTTAACGTATTACCAGGCAATTGCCGATAGTATATTGAACGGGAAAAAAGCTCCAGTCACTGCTCAGGAGGGGCTATCGGTGATTAAAATCATTGATGCGGCTTTCGAAAGCAGTAAGGGGAAGAAAGCGGTTTTTATTAAATGAAATCCATTTGCCCCTTATAACAATATGAAATGAGAAGAACGGAATGATAAGCGGCCTAATTCCCTTCCAAGCGGAAAAAGGCCGCTTTTTATTATGGTCAAATGCCTGATTTCCTGGTTTATTAGGGAAATCAAACCTATATATATCGCATATACTCGTGAATTCGAGCTTTCCAGAAGATTTTGAGCTGTTTACGCACGAAATTGGAGCAAATACTCAAGAAATTGAAGCGTTACTCCTGAGATTCGTGCATTTACTCATGAAATTGGAGCAAATACTCGTGAGATTCGTGCATTTACTCGTGAAATTGGAGCAAATACTCGTGAGATTCGTGCATTTACTCGTGAATTCGAAGCAAATACTCGTGAATATACTATTTTGGAGGATTTCGATTACAAGCAGAAAGGATATAAAAATCATAACGAAAACCCCGAATAGCGGCAGCTACTCGGGGTTTTTGTTAAATGAATAAAATTGATAGTACCTTCTTCAGGTCTAGGATAATGCCTTTGCATGAAGAGATCGCTTTTGCCAAGCCATAGTGATCATCAAAGTGATGAATAAGAGGAAAAGGCCCAACATGAACGGATAGGTAATGTGCACATCATACATCATTCCGGCAAGTGTGGGTCCGAGCACATTTCCGATGCTCATATACGCATTATTCATACCCATTGCAAAGCCCTGCTCATTTCCTGCCATCTTGGAAATCAGTGTGTTAAGAACTGGACGTAAGATGGAGGTGGAAAGGAAGATGATAAGTGAGATTAAAAAGAAAATCAGGTAACTTGAAGCAAAAAGTGATAGGAGGAAACCGATGGCTGCAACACTGATAAAGATATTCAGCACATTCACTTCCCCAAAACGGCGTACAATCCGGTCGACGACAAACAATTGTACAATTACACTGACGATACCTGTGGCTGTAACCATTACGGCGATGTCCTTAGGACTTGAATTGAATTGATTATCAAGATAAAGCCCAATTACAGACTCATATGCCATTAAACCAAAGCTCATTACAAGTGTAATGATGAGTGGGGTGAAATAGGGCATTTTCACGGATAGGGCAATCTTCCGAACCATCGTTTCAGATTTTGCATCCATGGGTTGAGTAACTTGTGCCGTTTCGCTTTCTTTTAAAACAAAAATGGAAAATACCACTGCAGACAGGGATACAAGCGCGGAAATCAAAAAGGGAAACTTCAAGCCAAAGTCAGCTAGAAATCCTCCAATTCCCGGACCGACTACAATACCTAGGGACATGGCGGCAGATACTAAACTATTGCCCTTAGCGCGCTGATCAAATGTGGTGATATCAGCTACATAAGCAAATATTGCCGGTATAAGCAATGCGGCACCGATCCCGCCGATGATACGCGAAGCATATAATAACCAAATGGAATTGACTGCATAAAAAATAAACATGGATAATGTCAAACCGACCAACCCATAAATAATCATTTTTCTGCGCCCGAATTGGTCTGTCCATTTTCCGGCAATTGGTGAAAAGATAAGTTGTGCACCTGCGAAAATGGCAATCATTAGGCCAGCGGCGGTACCGCCTTGATTAATGGAGGCCAGGTATGCTGGTAAAATGGGAATGATGATACCGAAACTTCCTATTGCTATAAACATATTGATCATTAGGATAATGATCTTTTTACGTTGCTCTGCTGACATGTACAGCCTCTCTCTCTCTTTATAGATCAATAACCATTTTAATTCGTATGGTTAATTTTTTGATACGTTAATTATGTTATAGTTTTAGATGGATAGTTGTCAATAAGAAAGGATTGTCAAACATGCATTCAGGTGAATTGTACAATTTACATATAGAAATCAAAGAACTAAGCAGTCTCTCACAGGAATTGGTGGAACCGTTATTGGTTAAATATGATTTAACCTCAGTACAGTATCGGGCATTGCAATTAATAGTCTTCAATGAATCCATGGCCGTTAAATATGTTTCGAATCATTTGAAGATCAAACCTGCAGCAGGAACTGCGCTAATTGACCGGCTCGAACGGAAGAAATTGATTGAGAGGGTACACAGTGAGGATGATCGGCGGGTCGTTTTTATCCAATCAACCGAAAGTGGAAGGGAAACCTATCATTCCATCAATAAGTGTTTCGCCAAAATCTTTCGTGACTTTTATAGCGTCTTAAATGAAGAGGAAACGGAACGGCTTAAACAAATAGTGGGAAAACTGACCGAACACGTGACATCTCGCATAGAGAATAAAATATAGTTTCCTGGCATGTACAGGTTCCATTATATATAGAAAGAAAGGCACTATATTAATTTTCATTTTGGTCTTTTAGAAAAATACGTATTAAAGCAGTGAATTTCAGTATAACTTCACTGCTTTTAGGCAGTTAATTATCAGAATAATCAATTAATTTTAGAGAGTTTCTTTTGGGTTTATAAAATGACAGCATTGAAAATAAGATTTTCTTCAGGAAAAAATAGCGGGCATCATTTACTTTGTAACAATTCGTTTTAATTTTAAGGACTTATTGGGCATCCCCTTAATTGATCACTCTATTAAGTAGATTGGCAATGGATAAATAATGAATGATTTTTTAAAAAGGTGAAATTAAACATTATAACGTTATATTGATTAGTTTATGGAAATGTGATAATCTATTTCTGTAAGAAAATTAAATGAATTCTCACAATTGAGCAACCTTATACAAAGTTACTTGCAATCGATAGGATGTACCGAAAAGGATGAGGGAAATGACAGGTAGTTTAATTCTGAAAAATGTAAAGATGTTAGACGGAAATGCAGCAGATATCATACTGGAAAATGGGATGATTAAAGAAATCGCTTTGCCCGGAACTGCATCTGGAGATGAAATAATAGATTATGATCACAAAGTTTTTGTTTCCAGCGGATGGATTGATATGCATGTACATGCATTCCCGGAATTCGATCCTTATGGTGATGAGGTTGATGATATTGGATATAAAACTGGTGTAACAACGGTCATTGATGCGGGAAGCACGGGGGCAGATAGGATATCTGATCTCGTTAACAGCTGTAAAAATTCCAAAACAAATGTTTTCGCCTTTCTGAATATTTCGCGGATTGGCTTGAAAAGGATTGATGAGTTATCGGATATTTCATGGCTGGACGAAGGGGAATTAAGGAATGCAATCTCCAAGTACGGGGATTTTGTCGTTGGACTTAAAGCGAGAATAAGTAAAAGTGTGGTTGGTCCAAATGGTATCGAGCCATTAAAAGTCGCTAGGAAGTTCTCGGCTGAAACTGGTTTACCATTAATGGTCCATATCGGTTCAGGGCCGCCTGATATTAAAGAAGTCCTTGAATTACTTGAGGAAAAGGACATTATTACTCATTTCTTAAATGGTAAAGCGAATAATTTATTTGATGAAAGAGAAGAACCGCTGACTGAGTTCAGTAAGGCGATTGAACGTGGTGTCCATTTGGATGTAGGTCATGGAACGGCAAGCTTTTCTTTTAAAACTGCAGAAATGGCGAAAAAGCGGGGAATACGCTTCAATACGATCAGTACGGATATATATCGGAAAAACAGAGAGAATGGGCCAGTTTTTAATATGGCATATGTGCTTACAAAATTTTTGTATCTGGGTTATCCATTAAAGGAAGTAATAGAAGCCGTTACGGTCAATGCAGCAGCTTGGTTGCATAAACCCGAGCTTGGCAGGATTTCAGCTGGGGATATTGCGAACTTAACCTTATTCTCGATCAAGAATGAGCCGACCCTTTTAATTGATTCCGAAGGAGAAAAACGGATGGCAGAAAAAAGAGTTGTCGTTAAAGGAGTTGTTATAAATGGAGAATTCATTGAATGCTAAATACGATTTGAAAAGAGTCATCAATGCAAGCGGAAGAATGAGCATATTGGGGGTGTCTGCCCCAACTGACACAGTGATGGATGCGATGAAAAAAGGTGGGCAAAATTATGTTGAGGTTTCTGATTTAGTCGATAAGTCAGGCCAGCATATAGCGAATTTGCTTCATTCTGAAGCAGCTGTCGTCGTAAACTCAGCATCAAGTGGAATTGCGCTTTCAGTAGCGGCGATCGTTACGGAAGGAAATAGAAGGAAAAGCGAAAGGCTTCATCAAGATCTCATTCAAAAGAATGAAATCATCATGCTGAAAGGTCATAACGTACAGTATGGTGCACCGGTTGAAACCATGATTTACCTGGGTGGCGGAAAATTGGTTGAAGTTGGGTATGCAAACGAAGGGAAGGCAGAACATATTGCGGATGCCATAAATGAAAATACTTCCGCCATTTTATACGTGAAATCGCATCATGCTGTTCAGAAAAATATGATATCAGTCGAAGAAGCATGGGAAGTGGCCAAAATGAATAATATCCCACTGATTGTCGATGCAGCAGCGGAGGAGGATTTGGAAAAATATGTACAGTTCTCCGACTTGGCGATATATAGTGGATCAAAAGCCATTGAAGGACCCACATCCGGTATCGTTGCGGGCAGAAAAAAATATATCGAATGGGTAAAGGTTCAATTGCACTGCATCGGCAGGAGCATGAAGGTCGGTAAGGAAACCAGCTTTGGGCTGCTTCAGGCATTGGATGAGTATTTTGTCAAACAGGATAATAGTGAAAAAGAGAAAGCTAGTTTACAAGTTCTCAAAACACTTGACTCAATTGATGGTGTAAAAGTAACGATCGTTCAGGATGAAGCCGGACGTGCCATATATAGAGCACGTATTTCCATTGATTCTTTAATAACGGAAACAACGGCGAAGGAAGTGAACGAGCAGCTCAGAAATGGGGAAATCGCCATTTACACACGTGATTATGGGATACGGCAAGGCTTTTTCGATATAGACCCACGTCCATTGCAAGGTGATGATATACATGTCATTGAAGCACAATTAAGAACCATATTAGGAGGAAAACAAAGATGACAAACATAAACAAACGGTTATTGAATGATCGTGTAGCCTTAAATGTACTTGCAAATAGTGTAGAAAATGCAGTGGAAGTCTTTGAAGCAGCGGAAGGCCATGTATTGGTTGGTGTACTCTCAAAGGATTATCCAACTGTGGAAGCTGGTGTTACAGCAATGAAAGAATACGGGGAAGCCATTGATGAGGCCGTTTCAATAGGATTGGGCGCGGGCGATAATAGACAGGCAGCGGTTGTCGCAGAAATAGCAAAATACTATCCAGGCAGTCATATTAACCAGGTTTTTCCTGCTGTTGGTGCTACAAGGGCCAATTTAGGTGAGAAGGATATCTGGATAAATTCACTTGTATCTCCAACTGGGAAAGTAGGTTATGTGAATATTTCCACTGGTCCAGTAAGTGCAGGTGCAAGTGAAACTGCCATTGTGCCTATCAAAGCTGCCATTGCGCTTGTACGCGATATGGGAGGAAATGCTTTGAAATACTTCCCGATGAAAGGCCTGAAGCATGAAGATGAATATCGTGCTGTGGCAAAAGCTTGTGGTGAAGAGGGATTTGCTTTGGAACCAACAGGTGGAATCGATTTAAATAATTTCGAGACCATACTAGAAATCGCATTAGAAGCAAAAGTGCCTAAAGTCATTCCACATGTATATTCTTCCATAATCGATGAAGAGACTGGAAAAACGAATGGGGAGGATGTGCGTAAATTATTGGCCATAACAAAAAAAATGGTTGAAAAATATGCCTAAAAGGATTGTGGCATTCGGGGAAGTAATGATGCGTTTGCAGGTACCAGGGCATGAATTGCTATCACAGGCCAACACTCTGAAATACTCCTTTTCAGGCACGGGAGTAAACGTTGCTTCTGCGATGACAAAGCTAGGACATGATGGGTATCTTGTGACAAAGTTACCGGATAACCCCCTTGGGGATTCCGCGATTTCATCTTTGCAACGCTTAGGAATTGGAAGGGACTTCATCTCTAGAGGTGGAAAATACTTGGGGATGTATTTTTTGGAAAATGGTTTTGGACAGCGGGCTAGCCGTGTCACATATTCCAATCGACTGGAAAGCAGTTTTAATACAGCCTCCTTATCCGATTATGATATGGATATGATTTCGGAAAATACGGATATCATCCATTTTTGCGGAATTACGCTTGCAATGGCGGAAACTGTACGGGAAAGTATGAAGGTGCTGGCTAGAAAAGTCAAAGAAAAAGGCGGAACAGTCTGTTTCGATTGCAACTACCGCCCCTCTTTATGGGAGGGAGGTTTTGCTGACGCAAAGCCTCATTATGAAGAAATGCTTTTTTTGGCTGATATCGTCATGATGAATGAGAAAGACGCCCTATATATTTTAGGAATGAAGTCTGAAGGCTCCACAAGGGAAGAACAGCTAATCGAGTTGATCCCCGAGGCGGCAAAGAGATTCAATATTCCGTCGATAGCAGGGACACATCGTTCAATCAACAGTGATAATAGCCATACGTTGAGGGGGTATATATACAAAGAAGAAACATTTTACTTTTCCGATATCCTATCATTTTCCGTATATGATAGAATAGGCTCAGGCGATGCTTACACCAGTGGAATCTTACATGGCGAATTGCTGGGATTTCCCCCAGAAAAGACAGTTCGGTTTGCGGCTGTTTCGGGAATGCTGGCATGTACTGTCGTTGGGGATACTCCTTTGGCAACCGAAAAGGAGATACTCTCGGCAATGGAAGGTGAAATGGAAGATATTAAGAGATAAAAGGCAGGAGATTAGGAATGAATGTGAACAGAAAAAATGGACCGATGTATTTACAGATAAAAGAAATAATGAAGGATCGTATTTTACATGGGGTTTATGCCATCGACACAAACATTCCCTCTGAGCCTCTTTTGGAAGAAGAATTTAACGTAAGTAAGGTCACTGTCCGTAATGCAATCAAAGAACTTGTGCAAGAGGGGTATGTTGAAAAGAAAAGCGGCAAAGGCACTAGGGTCATAGCGAATGGTTCGATTGTCAAACTTTCCAAAGGAAAGCGTTTCACAGAGCTTTTGGTGGAGGAAGGGCACTTCATTTTAAAAAAGGTGTTAAACATAAGTCATGTTGATCTTTCTTCAGGCTCTAAGTTGCATTCTTTATTTGGTGACCATTGCACAAGAATCGAACGAATTTATTTATTGGACAATGAACCTTATATTTACTTTACACATTATGTTTCACTTAATTTAAACCAAGAAGAGATAAAAGAGGTCCAAATCAATTCTTTGTACAGATTTTTGGAAAATCAAAACGTCAAACTTGAAACATTCAGAGATGAGTTTGCCGTTGCCATCGCACCTGATCACATTTGCGAAACACTGAAAATCGAAAACAATAGCCCAGTATTAAAAAGGATTCGGATTTCCAGTGATGGGGACGGAAATGTTATGGAATACAGTGAAGGGTATTACAACACGGCTAAACAGAACTACATTGTGACATATAACGAGCCGGTACAATAAGCCTATTTATTGTATGGGTTTGATTGTAAGCGATTTCATTAGGGGTGGGGAGAACATATGGATCTATATTTATTAGGAATCACGCTGATAGCAATCGTAATTGTTATTTTGGGGGTATCATGGTGGAAATGGCATGCATTCATAAGTTTGACTGTGGCCAGTTTATTTTTAGCGGTTTTTTCTGGACTGCCGATGGACAAGATTGTAGGAGCATATGAAACGGGTGTCGGAGCGGTCCTTGGTCACCTTATTGGAATATTGGCTTTAGGGACCATCTTAGGAAAGATGATGTCCGACTCTGGAGCCGGTATGCAGGTTGCTGACTTTTTCATTAATAAATTCGGCGTGAAGAACCTGCCATGGGCCATGCTTTTATCTGGTTTCATCATAGGCATTCCGGTATTTTTCGAGGTTGGTTTAGTAATATTGCTGCCTTTGGTCATTTCCATTCGGAAATCAACCAAAGTGAACATCTTGTTAATAGGTATTCCAGTACTTGCTGGTTTATCGATTGTACATGGGCTGGTACCTCCGCATCCGGGAGCCATGACAGCTATAGGGATCTATAATGCAAACATGGGACACGTACTTCTGTACTCATTGATCATCGCATTCCCGACTGCTGTAATTGCCGGACCTCTTTTCGCAAAATGGATTCATAAGCGGGTTATACCCGTTGGTGAACCGGAATTGATCCGGGTGGTAACAAAGTCAAGTGGATTACCAGGGACTGGAGTTTCGTTCTTCATCATCCTTTTGCCTGTATTGTTGATGGTTTTAACTGTATTGGCGCCTTATTTGCCGCTGCCGGGTTCCGTTGGGAAATTCTTGGTGTTTATCGGCAGTCCGGTGATCGCCCTATTAATCTCCTGTTTTGCAGCTTACTATTTCCTGGGCTACAGACAGGGAATGGATAAATTGCTAATTAAAAAGTTAACGGAAGAATGTTTATTGCCATTAGCCTCCATAATACTAATTATCGGTGCGGGTGGCGGGTTTAAGCAAATTTTAATTGATAGTGGCGTAGGGACCGCAATTGCTTCCATGTCTGAAGAAATATCATTATCACCAATCGTCCTTGCATTCCTGGTGGCCGGATTGATTCGGATTGCCACAGGTTCTGCAACAGTCGCTTTGACTACGGCAGCAGGAATTGTTTCACCGGTGGTTGCAAATATGACGGGCGTAAATCTAGAATTACTTGTAATTGCAACTGGGGCAGGCTCACTTATGTTTTCCCATGTTAATGACGCCGGTTTCTGGTTAGTAAAAGAATATATGGGATTGACCGTAAAAGAAACGTTCAAAACATGGACAGTCATGGAAACCTTACTTTCTTTCGTGGCATTCGGTTTGGTTTTAATTTTGGATATATTCATATAGTCAACAAAGGAAATTCTGCGATTGCAGAATAAGTAGTCTTTACCTCCGTAATATGTCCTGGGGTGACATATTACGGAGGCTTTTATTTATGGAAAACATTCGGGTTGGGATATAGTCTTTCTTAGTAAAGAAAAGGGTTGAATAAAGCTGACTTAGCCCCTAAAGATAGGTCGATGCAACAGGGCAGAAACAAATTTCAAATCTTGATTTGAAAATGTGTCAGAAGTGTTTCTTTCATCCAGAAGATGTTTGCTTTGCTCCTCGAAGATATAATTCCTGACAGAGACTCCTATATTGAAAGATTGACAGCTTCCCGTTTACATATTCCTTCTGAATATAATCCAATAATTCATTGGCATGATTGGGCTTTTGACGTTTTTCCTGAATATAATGGAGTATTAAAACTTCAATATTCACGCACTCACCTTACTTGACAAGTATTTTTATCATTAACAATATAACATGGGTTACCGAGTGATTGTCATTTTTTGAATATTTTAACTATCGACATTTTTAAACAAAAAAAAGGACAAGACATTCAGAGTGAATTTAGATTATGCTCTCCTCATCTAGTTTTAGCTTTTTTAAAAAATGCTGTTTTCCAACTCTTGCTGTATAACAGAGATAATTAGGATTACCTAAATGAAGTTATATAATCTTTAATGCTTATTATAGGATATGCTCGTTCACTCAGAATTGTTTTCAAGTGTACTTCATAATAATAACCAGTAAAGGGTGGGCCCACTTTAATAGTTATCCGCCATTTTAAGAAGTTTGAACTAGTGATCCATGCTAATTAAGAACGGGGCATGACTTTGCTGCATGCTCCTTTTGGTCGCGATCTGTTCTAGTAAGTGATGACTAAATGATAAAGCCGGTGGTATTGAGCAGGACTTTCTTGGAAATAAAATGGTTTTATGCTTCAGATGTGGAAGACCAGGAAGAACCCGAAGATCGGCTATCCAAGCAATTGATCCAGGAATGAAGCACTACTAATGGAAGTTGGAATAAGTGAAGCTATTTTTAAGATGGATGGTGGATGGCAGCCATATTAAGATTCTGGGATATTTGAAAAAATTAGAACCATGAATTCGCAGAAGAATAGGATTGGATCAAGGAACAAGGAAAGATGCCGAGGGACAAGAGTAAAAGAACTATCTAGTAGCTACAAGGAGTAATTGAAGGGATAATAGTACATGACTCATAGTCCGCTCAAGAAAAAACCCTTGATAATTCAAGGGTTGGATAAAGTCCATCAAAATGTTGGTCATGATTTCAAGGAACTTACGCTTCATACTTGGACCTTTTGTGCAGGCAAAGGTGATAAATTCAGTTCTGCCGCTTCTCTTTTAATGGAGAATATATACGCTCCCAAACCTAAGATGGCTGTAAAAATCAGCATGGCGATCGATGTACTGAAGTCCCCGCCAGACAAGTCACGAAGCCACCCCATGATATAGCTTGAAAAGCCGCCCATAATATTCGTGAATCCAATTAGACCAGCAGCCCGTCCTGCCGTTTCGGGTGTTGAGTATTTTATCATTAGCATATTACTTAAATGGAAAACACCGCCTTGACATCCCATTGCCAGTCCCATACATAGCCCGGCCATAATAGGGTTGGGGATGAAGACCGCAACAGTTAAAAAGACAGCAGTCAATGAAAATAGAATCGAGGCCATCAAACTTGGACGCCTGGTTTTGTCCGCCAGAAAGCCGCAGGCCAAGACAAATCCTAAAGCAAATAACCAGGAAAGCGAAGTGATGCTCGACATCCCTTCCTTTTCGAATCCTTTTGCTTCAATTAGATAGGTAGGGAGCCAAATGCTGATTCCGAAAAAAAGGAAGGAGCATACGAGCATACCGAACCATACAATCCAGAAACGATAATCCTGAGCGAAACTCTTTTTCTCTGAAGGGGCAATTTCTTTCCCTTCATCTTCCGATTGGCGAATGAAGGCCAATTCATCCTTACTTATACGGGGGTGCTCTTCTGGTGTATTCCTTGTCATAAAGATGAACATCGGGATATTAATAAATAAGTTGAAGGCCGCAAGCATAAAGAAAGCTGCTTGCCAGTGGAGTAAAGATATCACGAGCACCAAAACAATGGCTCCAGTTGCCGGACCTAAATAGTTTCCGGTAAGCCATGATGCCTGGGCCCTCCCCAATTCGCGTTTATTAAACCAGTTAGAAATCATTTTTCCGGAAACTGGAATCATCATCCCTTCGCCAAAACCAAGAATGACCCTGCTTATTAAAAACATTTCATATGAATTTGCTAAGCCTGACACAATCATGGTAAGTGTCCATACGAATAATCCGGCGATGGCTGTTTTTCGGGCCCCTAATTTATCAATGATGAAGCCCCAAAAAAGATTTGAAACTCCATAAGCTATGGTGAATACAAAGGAAAGAAGACCGATCTTTGCATTTTTGTCATCGCCTGTCATTCCGAGTGCATTCAAGAATTCTGGATCTGTTTGAATGATGGAAATGCCAACCTTATCAATTTGTCCGAAAAACCAAAAGAAAAAAATTGGAACGGCAATATACAACCATCTTTTTTGCCCATTTAACATAATACCATCTCCTTGTCGCTTTTAGCATTGCAAAAAACACTTACCATTGAGAATAGGTGGACTAAGGTTTTTCTTTAGATAGGCACTAGTTTCGATTTCCCCATTTACGAGCTGCATCCCGCCTTTCTTTAAAATACTGAGAGATAGATAAGTCATGGTGATGTTTTGTAAGTAAAACAAAGTTTTACTTTATTAACGATAAAATAAATAGAATTGATTGTCAATTTAATATTTTGATAATTTAATATTTTTAGAATAAATAAATATATTGTCATTTTTAACTTCTTCCATTGTGTTTTTTTATGTTTAAAATCGAACTACAATGGGATTCCTTTTTGCGTTGTGAGGGGAATCATACAAGGGAATGAGCTAAATGGCCTTTATTAAGGACTTAAAAGGGGGAGTGGATTTGATCTTTTGTGTCAAAAGAAGTAATTAATATCAAATTATTAAAAATTCCGACTTGTTGATATTGTATTTAAAATCAGGTAAATCTATAATTCATTTATATTGTTTTGTATATGAAATACTTATTATGGAAAATATCTATGGATTAAAATTCTTTAATTGTTCTACCTGCATATTTGGATATATTTTGTTGATCGATATATCTTCGATAATATGCCAATTAAGTTAGGTCTCCCAAATAGTTTTAAATGTGTAATTATGCTTTAATTGACAAATAAACACTTAAATTATTTATTCAAAGGATTGTGAGGTTGAAAAGGATGCCAATTAGCCATTTAAAAGAATTCTCGATTCATTATCTGGAATCGGGAGAAGGAAAAGCGCTTGTTATCCTGCATGGTTTGGGAAATAATTCTCAGTCATGGAGAAAACAGCTCTGTCAGATGAATGAAGAATTTAGGGTAATTGCCTGGGATGCGCCAGGGTACGGTGAAAGTTCCGATCCAAAAGAGGAATTTCAAGACTTTTCTCAATTTGCAGGTGTATTGAAAGAATTCCTTGAGAGTCTAAGTTTGCAATCGGTATACCTGCTCGGTCATTCGATGGGCTCGGCTATCGCACTCGATTTTACTAGCCGTTTCCCCGAGATGGTCGAGGCGCTGATTATATCTGATGCGACTCGCGGGGCAGCTGGTGTTAGCCAGGAAGAAAATAAACGGAAACTTCAGAATAGATTGCACTCCATCAATACGTTAAATCCGGGTGAACTGGCAAAGAAAAGGGTCAAAGCGCTAATGTCGCCAAATGCTTCTGTTGAGTTAGTTAAGGAAGCAGAACGCATCATGTCGCAAGTGCGCCCGGCTGGATACCGGTCTGTTTCCTTCTCTTTATCAAATTTAAACCAAATGGAAATCCTTTCTTCTATATCCGTTCCGACCTTGGTCATATGCGGTGAACTGGATCAGGTCACACCGGTTAGTGAATCGAGAATTTTTCATGAATGGATTCCTAATTCCGAATTTGCCATCGTACCGAATACCGGCCATTTATGTTATCAGGAAGATCCAGAAGTGTTCAATGAATATGTTACGGATTTTTTACAGAGACAACAGGTAGGGCAAAGTTGAAGTATGTATGAAAAAAATATACATCAACTTAATTTGCAGTAAAAGTTGTAAATATGCTGCAAGTTCCTTCTAGGTAAGAGTTGAGGTGAGAAAGCTTAATAAAATGGTTTATAACTCTTAGAGAATTGAGATATACAACGGGGGGAATACTCGAATGGAAAGCGAAGAAAAAGATAAAGAGAAATATAGTGCTAATTCATTGGTAAGAGGGTTGGAAATCATTAAGCTCTTTAATGAATTACAGCCGAGTTTGTCTCTTTCAGAAATTGCAAAACAACTGGGAGTAAGCCGAACGGTGCCATATCGTTTATTATTCACCTTACAAAATATAGGTTATCTGTCTCAGGATGAGCATACCAAACGTTATAGTTTAACACCAAAGGTTCTTGAATTGGGCTTCAGCTATTTGAATAGTTTGAAATTCCAGGAAATAGTCCAACCTTATATGGAGACCCTGCGTGATGAAATCGGAGCTTCCTGCCACCTGTCCATTTTGGATGGATTGGAAGTTGTTTATGTTGGCAGTGCCCCGATCAGAGGGGTATCTGCTGTCAATGTGAACATAGGGTTGCGGCTGCCAGCACATGCTTTGGCCAATGGAAAATTACTTTTGGCATATCAACCAAAAGAAATGCTCATGCAAATGTTCAAAATCTCAAACCTCACTCCTTATACAGACAAAACACTTACTGCGCCGGGTGAGTTTCAAAAACAGTTGGAATCGATTCGGCAAAATGGTTATTCGATGACAAGCGGGGAATTCCACCCTGGCATCCGTTCTGTTGCCGCTCCGATTTTTGACCGGACTGGAAAAGTATTGGCAGCCTTGAATGTCGTTGCAACAGAGTCGGCTTATCAGGAAGATTTCATCGATAAAATCGCCTTGCCGAAACTGCTGGAGGTTTCTCGGCAGTTATCCCTTTATATGGGGTATAGTGGGGTTATGTCGTTTCAACATGATGATGTGTGAACATGCTTTTAGTGCCAATCTAATAAAAAAGGTAATCTCTTTCGAAAGTGTGGATATCCCAAATCTAGGGTGTCCGCACTTTTTTGCGTTAAGAAAAAGAAATATTTGGTTAAATCGTTCCAAGTTATCGTAAAGGAATAAATTGTTCGGATTATAAAAATAGTTTCAAATATTCTAAAAATTAATTGACAATGAAAAGGTTTCAATTTAGAATTAATTCATAGATGAAACACTGTTTTACCAGTGAAACATAATGTAATTTAGAAACAACAAATAAGGGAGGATTTTTAAAATGACAAAAGAAATTTTTTCAGTGAAAGATTTTGAAAAAAAATATGTTGCCCGATTGAAAGACCGTACGCTTGATTGGGATGTCTTGAAGTTCCAAGAAGAAATCGATCCAGCTTATAGACGTGCACAGATGAGATATATAGGACGAGGTGCCACTGCAAATAACGATACAAATGTAATTGCAGGTGAACATTTCACTCTAAGTACAATGGTTCTACCGCCGGGATGTATCGGGCCTTTGCATCTTCACGATGATGTTGAAGAAGTGTTTTTCATTCTTGAGGGTGAAGTCACGGCGTTAATTCAAGAGGATAGCTACAGCGAAGTGCATGAAATTAAACTAAGTGCGAGAGACTGCATCAGCAGTCCGCCAGGGGTTTATCGGGGAATTAGGAATGACGGGGATGTTGAGGCGCGCATGCTCGTAATGCTAGGGGCAGTGAAGCCTAACTTGCCAACATATCCTGAAGGCAGTGAACTGGAAGAACTGCGGAAACAACGCTCAAAAGAAAGAGAAGCCATTATTAAAGACTGATCATTTAGCCGAAAAGGGCACCTGCATTATGGAAATTAATGAGGCGCCCTTTTCGATTAGATTGTTAGATGTGGTCAATGCAAATCTTCTAAAAAGCAATCTAATTCATGGGAGGTATAAAAAGGATGCTTGGGATTACTCATTTACGGCATATTAGCATGATTACTCCGAATTTCGACGATCAAGCAGAGTTTTATGAAAAGGTTTGGGGACTGGATAGGGTGGATGCTCCGGAAGAGGAGAATACGGTTTATTTTCGGGGTGCAGGACCGGAACATCATATTTTAAGCCTTCATAGGGGAGAAAAACGTGGTTTGCATCATATATCTTTCGGCATGGTCGATAAAAATGCAGTGGATCGTGCAGCGGGGATATTACAATCGAAGGGCGTTAGAATCATTGAACCACCTGGCTATTTGGATGAAGCAGGTGCTGGTTATGGATTACGGTTTATTGATCCGGAAAACCGCGTGATTGAGCTTTCGGCTTGGGTTGAAGTTCAAACGTCAATTTGGAACAAGAAAAATGTTGATCCAGTGAAACTTAATCATGTTGTAATGAATACGAAGAACTTAGATATGATCGTTGAGTTTTATACAGATGTACTTGGTTTTAAAGTTACCGATTGGAGTGAGCATCAAATGTCATTTCTGCGATGCAACAGGAAGCATCACTCCATTGCCTTTAATCAAGATGAACATGCGTCAATCAATCATATCGCATACGAAGTCGATTCAGTGGATGAACTGATGCGCGGCATAAGCAATGTGCGAAAAGCGGGACTGTCAGAACTTTGGGGACCTGGACGTCATGGACCTGGAGACAATATTTTTTGTTATTTCCAAGACCCAGGCGGTTTTGTTATGGAGTATACATGTTATCTGGAAACGATTGAAGATGAATCGGAGTGGAGAGCACGTGTATGGAAACGTGTACCACATCTAATGGATCAATGGGGGATTGCAGGGCCGCCGAAACCGGAAGCCCGCAAAGCAATGGGAGGAGATCCCGATCCTGGCTGGGTGAATTCCGTTATAGATGATTCAGTAACGGCCGAGAAATGAGATGGACGTCCATTTCCTCCATTTCTTCTTGCACTGGATGTTATGGTTACAGTGAAAGTTAACTTCTTGTTTTTTAAAGGACTGCGCTTAAGGAAAATGGTTTTAAAGGAGTGAAGAGATGGATTTAGGATTGCAAGGTAAAGTGGCTGTCATTATGGGAGGCACGTCGGGCGTAGGATTAAAAACAGCAGAAATGTTTTTAGCTGAGGGAGCGAAAGTGGCTATATGCGGCAGAAGCACAGAGCGAATGGAAAGTGCACAAAGTCAACTACTCTCATTTGGTGAGAAGGCGGATATCTTTGCATCAACCTGTGATGTCACCTCAAAATCGGATGTGGATTCTTTCATTAATGGTACGGCTGAGAGGTTTGGCGGGATCGATATATTGGTGAATGCAGCCGGTCAAAGCGTCATGGGTCACTTTTTTGACATTACGGATGAGCAATGGGATGAACAGATTCAATTAAAGTTCTTTGCCATCATATATGCCGTTCGTGCTTCGCACCCTCATTTAGTGAAAAGGGGAGGGGGGCGGATTATTAATATTAACGCAACGCTTGCTAAAGAACCTGAACGTCATATGGTAGCGACTGCAGCAGCAAGGGCTGGTCTCCTTAATTTAAGCAAAACCTTGTCCCAGGAATTGGCCTTTGACAATATATTGGTTAATTCAGTGTGTCTTGGATTGATCCGGACCGATCAATGGGAGCGAAGAAGATTGAAAAATGCGCCGGATATGGATCCGGAAGAATATTACGGGGAACTTGCGAAAAAACGGAATATCCCTCTCGGCCGTGTAGGGGAAGCGGAAGAAGTGGCCAGTGTCATTGTTTTCCTTGCTTCAGACAAAGCAAGTTATGTAGCGGGTTCGACGATTGAGACGGCAGGAGCGATCGGAAAGGCACTTTAAATATATCATTAAAAAAGGTAGGCAAACGCGATGAAAATACAAGAAGAAATAGAGTTTACGACCGCCGATTCCATCGTAAAGGAGCTGGTTCAAGCAGGAGTGGGAGTTGCTTTCGGGATTGTCAGTATTCACAATATGCCCATCTATGATGCAATTCTTAGAGAAGGTAGCATTAAACTCATTTGTTCACGGGGAGAAAGCGGTGCCGTCAATATGGCTGATGGCTATGCCCGCGCCACTGGGAAATTGGGTGTGGTGATTACCAGTACCGGAACAGGGGCAGGAAACGCTGCTGGTTCACTAGTGGAAGCTTGGGCAGCTGGTGTCCCCCTTCTTCATCTTACCGGTGAGGTCGCTTCTTCTTATCTTGCTACAGGCAAAGGATACATACATGAGTGTAAAGACCAGCTTTCAATGATGAGAGGTGCTTGTAAAAATGCAGTGAGGCTTAGAAACCCTGCCCAATCAGCAGCGGTTGTAAGGAAGGTGATCCAAGAAGCCTTAACTGCACCAACTGGACCGGTCACATTGGAAATTCCCATTGACTTTCAATCGGCAATCATAGAAGATCTTTCACTCGAGGAGCTACGAGTTTCGGCGTTTGAAACAAATTCAAAGCCATTTATTCCCGAACAAGCCGTGAAAAAAATGGTTGGAGCACGCCGTCCTGTGATATGGGCCGGGGGTGGGGTCATAAGTGCCAATGCTTCGCACGAACTGCAAAAATTGGCGGAAATCCTTGGTGCAGCAGTGATAACCAGTCAGTCAGGAAAAGGTTCGATCCCAGAAAATCATGAACAATGCATAGGACATTTTGCGGCCTTTGAAACTACAAAAGAGTTTTTGAGAAATGCGGATTTATTGATTAGCGTAGGTGTAAGATTTAGGGGAAACGAAACATCCAACTGGAAAGTACCGGTTCCAGAAGAACATATAGCGATAGATGCAGATTGGCAGGCAATTAACCGCAACTACAAAGCCACACTAGGTTTGGTTGGCGATGCAAAAGATATGCTAGCTGGCATCATTCAAAAGCTCGAAGAAAACTCAGTGAATGCGGAACCTTCTTACTTACAAGAAGTCCTTTCGCTTAGAAATGAAGTGCGCGCTCAACTCCGGGAAACGCTTGGACCTTATGCGGGATTTTTAGATGGCATGAGGGAGATATTACATGACGATACCATTTTAGTTCGAGATGTAACTGTGCAGGCAAACGTATGGGGCAGCCGTTTATTTGAAATCTATGAACCGAGAACCTCCATTCATGCATCTGGGGGTGGAATTGGTCAAGGTCTTCCAACAGCAATCGGTGCCCAAATAGGGTGTCAAGATAAAACTGTCGTTCTTATGGCTGGAGACGGAGGCTTTATGGTGAATGTCGGGGAAATGGTTACGGCCGCCGAAGAAAACTTACCAGTTATCATCGTATTGTTTGATGACTCAGGTTATGGGGTTCTGCGCAATATTCAAACAGCCGCATATGGCCGGCAGGTTGCCGTGGATTTATTGAGTCCCGATTTTGTGAAACTGGCTGAGTCCATGCATTTCGATGCTGTACGGATTGGTTCTGGAGATGAATTCATATCCGAATTGAAAAAGGCAAAAGAAAGACGTAAGCCTTCCATGATCGTTGTTGATATGGAAGCTGTGGGACCAATGGCAAAGCCATTTGGGGGACCACCAGGAGCTGCGGAAGCATTTAAGCCCAAAAAACTGTAGGGGGGATTGAGGATGATTTCGACATATCCATTTGTTTCAGGAAAATACCTTGTTAATGGAGAATGGATAGAAATGCCGGAAAAAGTGGATGTGATAAATCCGGCAAACAGATCGGAAGTAGTTGGCCAGGTGGCAATATGCTCTGGGGATATCGTGAATGAAGCGATTGAAGCGGCAGAATATGCTTTTGAAAGTTGGTCTCGTTCTGATGTCAGGGATCGGGCTAACCGGATGAACTCGGCGGCAAAAGAACTTTCAAAAGTAATCGAGGAAAATGTTACAGTGTTCGTACGTGAAAATGGCAAAACACTAGTTGAAGCTAAAAAGGATTTACTACGATGTGTTGAAGTCATGAAGGGCTGCGCTACAGAGTTACTTGATTGGTGGAAACCTGAAGTGCTTCAAGGAAATCAAAAAGTCCAAATCCGAAGAAGGGCAAGAGGCGTCACGGCAATTATAACTCCGTGGAATTCTCCAATGATATTAACGTTCAAAAGGGTCATACCTGCTGTCTTGGCAGGCAATGCCGTTGTAGTGAAACCTGCAACGAATTGCCCGTTAACGATAATGACCTATTTAAAAGTAGTTGCTGAACATTTTCCGCCAGGAGTCATCAATATAGTCTCAGGATCAGGAAAAGCAATCGGCGATACACTTTGTTCCGATTCCCGCGTCCGGACAGTGGCGTTTGTCGGTAGTACTGAAACCGGAAAAAATATCATGCAGAAATCAGCTGGAAATCTACAAAAAGTATATATGGAACTCGGCGGCAACGACCCTGCCATTATTTTGGAAGACGCCACTATGGATGAAGCGGCAATCAAACGTTTGAGGATGGGGATTTTACGAGCTGCAGGCCAGGTGTGTTCTGCTGTTAAACGAGTGTACGTCCAAGAATCACGTTTTGATGAGGTTGTTGAAAAGCTGACCAAAGAATTTAGCCGGATGGTAGTTGGTGATGGCATTCAGCCTGACGTAACGATGGGTCCATTGAATAATAAAGCACAGTATGACTTTGTGAATGGCTTGATCGAACGTACAGCTAAGTCGGGAGCAAACATAATCACCACTGGCATTCAACATAATCCTGAAGCTTGGGATAAAGGTTATTATATGCTTCCTTCTATTATTACTGATGTCAATCAGCAGAGCGAAGTGGTTCGGGTGGAACAATTCGGACCTGTCATTCCCATCCTACCTTTCAATGATATTGAGGAGGCTGTGAAATTAGCGAATGATAGTGAGTTTGGCTTGCGTGCATCTGTTTGGACCGAGAATGAAGAGATAGCTATTGATATGGCAGATCGACTCGAAGCTGGTGCGGTTTTCCATAATAATCATACCGTTTTCAGTGACTTGGCTCTCGACTTCCCTGGATTAAAAGAAAGTGGTGTTTCCCGGGAAACAAGACATTGTGGGCTGGAATTCTTTGCGGACTCATACGGGTTTGCTAATTGAGGAAGGATGAATCTACATGAGGTTAGGCTTAATCGGATGCGGCAATATCGGTAAATTTCTGCTTCAGGCAATAAATAACGATGGGCTTCTTCCAGGTGGGAAAATCGTTTCGATTTATGCCCGCCGTGAAGAAATCGCAGCTCAACTAGCTGAAGAATTCAGGACACAGCCATTTAATGATGTTGATGAACTACTTAAATCCGATGTAGATTTAGTCATAGAGGCTGCAACGATTGAAGCTGCTGAAGAGTACGCATTTAAAGTGCTTAAAAGCGGGAAAAATCTCTTACTAAGCAGCATAGGCGTGATGGCCAATGCTGCCTTTGAAGAACAATCAAACCTGATTTGCAAAAATAATAACGTGAATATTTTCCTTCCGTCTGGTGCGATTGGAGGTCTTGATGTACTTAAATCGGCAAAAGCGGTGAATGGTCTTGAATCTGTTTGCATCACCACGAGAAAACCGCCAAACGCATTACCTGCAGGTTCTTCAATGGAAGAAGAAACGGTTTTATTTGATGGGTCGGCTGCAGAAGCGATCAAGCAGTTTCCGAGAAACATTAATGTTGCGATTGTGCTGGCTTTGGCTGGTCTGGGATCTGAAAAGACAAAAGTGAAAATCATTGCCGATCCAAGTGTACTGAAAAACATCCATCTAATAGAAGCGTCAGGTTCGTTCGGGAAACTCAAACTCGAAGTGGAAAATGATCCGATGCCAAATAATCCGAAAACGAGTTACTTAGCCGCATTAAGTATTTTGGCTACTCTGCAAAACAAGGAAAAGAGCGTTCAAATCGGATAATGAATTATGAGGTCAAATTTATGGAAGGGAGAGAAAAGTATGCTTAAAACTGATAAGTCCCTGGAAGAAATGTCGAAACAGCAAGTTGTTAACTATTTGAAAGAAACGGTTAAACCAGAGGAAGGCGTTATACCTGCATACCTCCTTGGAGATCAAAAGGTTTATGATATAGAACATGAAAAAGTGTTTTTGAAAACATGGGTTTTTGTCGGCCATGAATCTGAAGTACCCAACAAAGGAGATTTCTTGACCCGTGAACTGGCTGGCTATTCGCTCATCATAACCCGTGACGGTGAAGGGGAAATCAGGGCGTTTTATAATATGTGCACACATCGCGGAATGAAACTATGCCGTGCTGATAAAGGAAACAAGTCTTTATTTACGTGTCCCTATCATGGATTTAACTTTAAAAACACTGGTGAGCTAGTGGGGGTACCACTTCAAAAGGACATATATGGGAGCACACTTGACCGCTCAGAAATGGGCCTTCACAAAGTGAAGCTTGATTCTTATAAAGGACTTTTATTTGGAACTTGGAATGAAGACGCTGAGCCGCTTGAAGAGTTTCTTGGAGATATTAAATGGTATTTGGATATACTCGTAGGACGCGCAGAAATGGAAGTTATCGGGGTCCCGCAAAGATTCGTTGTTAATTCCAACTGGAAAGTGGGTTCCGATAACTTTGTTGGTGATTCCTATCACACGATGGTCACACACGGATCCATTGCAAAACTTGGCATGGTACCCAATGCCACCTATTCAAAGCGTGGTTTTCAAATCCATATGGATAACGGCCATGGGCTGAACTTAGGGACACCTAACCCTGACTTCGCTTTCCCGAAAGAATTGAAAGATGAATTTAAAAGTAATTTGTCTGAAGAACAATATGAAGTTTTATCAAACTTAAAGAATATGATTGGTAACGTTTTCCCCAACTTATCATTTTTAATATCCCATACAAAAATCAAAGACCAGTTCATCTCCAACACTTCAATTAGAATGTGGCGGCCAATTGGTCACAATAAAATGGAAGTGATCGCTTGGATGCTCGTCGAAAAGAACGCCTCCCAAGATTGGAAAGATAGATCAAGAGATTCGTTTATCTTGACCTTTAGCCCATCCGGTATTTTCGAACAGGATGATACGGAAGTGTTTACGGATATTACTGAAGCAGCCCAGGGCCCAATGCCTTTCCTAAAGAATTTAACCTATAATTATACCATGGGTCTTCATCGTGACCCTGTTGATTTCATAGGACCGGGCATTGCTTACGATGATAAATTCACAGAAGCGAGCCAACGGAATTTTTACAAGTACTGGCTGGAGTTGATGACGAAATGATAATCGGGAGGGGGAATGGAAATGAATGTGGAGAAAATGTTGCTTAAATGTGAATTTGAACAGTGGCTGTATGATGAAGCACAATTACTGGATGATATTGAATTTGATGATTGGTTCGATCTAATGCACTCAAGCTTGCGCTACCAAATGCCTGTTCGCATTAATAAAGAAGGGGTGGAACGCCCGGATTATTCAACGGAAATGTTTACATTCAATGATGATATTGAGCTGCTGAGACTGCGCGTGGATCGTTTGAAAACAGATTATGCATGGGCGGAAATACCGCCATCAAGAACACGCCGTTTTGTCTCTAACGTGCGCGTTAAGGACTTTGTTGAAGGTGAAAAGGCAGTCGTCAAGAGCTATCTTCTTATCTACCGAAGCCGTAGCACGGATATTCAACACGATTTGATTTCGGGCGAACGAAATGATGAATTCATATTCGAAGAGGGTAAATGGAAACTTTCCAAACGGATATTCATCGTTGACCAAACAACGATAAATACCAGGAATCTTGCTATCTTCGTATAAATATTACTAGCATAAAAAGGATAACAAGGAGGCTGGTTGTAATGGCAATGGCGTTAAAGGATAAAGTAGTGTTGATTACCGGAGGGAACTCTGGTATAGGGGAAGCTGTCACTAGACGTTTCATACAAGAAGGAGCAAAAGTCAGCATTATCGGCCGCTCAATAGAAACGCTGAAGAAAATGAAGGAGGAATTTGGTGAAGGGATTCTGGTTCATCAAGGCGATGTAAGCAAATATGAAGACAATGAGAGGGCTGTACAGGCCACTGTCAGGCAATTCGGAAAGCTGGATGTTTTCGTTGCTAATGCTGGAGTCTTTGATGGGTTTGCCAAATTTGCCGACGTAACTCCCGATGCACTTTCCGAAGCATATGACTTTCTGTTCGATATTAACGTTAAAGGATCTTTCTTCGGTGCAAAAGCCGCTCTTGATGAACTGCAAAAATCGAATGGCAATATTATTTTTACTGTATCCGGTGCTAGTTTCTATCCTGATGGCGGCGGGGTTTGGTACACAGCAAGCAAGCATGCTCAAATAGGGTTAATGCGCCAACTTGCTTTTGAACTCGCTCCGAATATTCGGGTAAACGCTGTGGCGCCTGGTGGCACACTGACGGCATTAACGGTCATTCCTCCTCTAAGTCCATTCGTTAAAATCGTGGATAATGATACGAAGGCCAGCAGCATAAAGAAAAGAAATCCACTTCAGCTTGCCCAGATGCCCGAAGATCATGTAGCTGCTTATGTCCTGTTAGCATCGGACGAAGCGCGTGCAATTACCGGTGAAGTCATTTCCAGCGACGGTGGTTTGTCAGTTCGTGGACTGGGTTGAGTTTATAACAAAATAAATTGTGGAAGAAGGTTTATAAGGTTGGCAGAATCACTATTGGGCAATAGGAACATTAATCAACTTGCATTTGTTGTTAAAGATATTGAAGCTGCTAATCTAGCTTTCACAAGACTGCTAGGCATTAAGAAGGCAGAACCATTTCTAACTGGTGACAGTTCTGTTTCGAAAGTGACTTTTAGAGGTGTACCAACGGAATCAAAATCTAAACTGGCTTTTCTGAATACACCAACCGTCCAAATTGAACTAATAGAACCAGATAAAAATCCAGGAACGATGCGTGAGTTCCTGGATGAAGTAGGTGAAGGGATCCACCATATTGCTTTTGATGTAGATTCTATCCAAAAGAGACTGCCAATCATGGAGAAAAGTGCATACCCAGCTTTGCAAACGGGTGAATTCACTTCAAGTAACGGCCGGTATGTATATGTGGATACACTAGATGATCACAAAACGTTAGTTGAGCTGCTTGAAAGTGAAGAGCCAAGAAAAACGGCATGGGAAAGACCAGAAGATGAAAGAGTTCAGCCGTTATTAGGGACTAACAAAGTGGAACAGCTTGCGTTAGTTGTAAAAGACCTGGATGCGGCTGCAGATGCATATTGTAAGTTGTTGGGTATTGAAAAACCTTCCATCATTCATTCTGGATCAACCGAAATTACAAATGTGATTTACAAAGGGAAGCCCACTGAAGGAGAATCTAGATACATGTTCATCGATACCCCGTTAATTCAGGTTGAATTAATCGAGCCGGGCGAATCACCTAGCATATGGAAAGATCATCTTGAAACAAATGGTGAGGGAGTTCACCATATCTCTTTTGTCGTTAAAGATATGGAAGGTAAAATGAAGATGTTGGAGGAAATGGGCTATCCGGTCATACAGACAGGTAACTTTTTTAACGGAAAAGGGCGATATGCCTATATGGATACAATATCGACCTTTAAAGTGATTATTGAATTACTAGAACGTTTTGATGGGTAAACATGTTTCAATCCAAGAATATCAAAATGCTTATTCTTTTCAAGGAATCAAGCTGGTAAAAAACAATAGTAGGCGGAGGGAGTAGGGGATATCCGAAAAAAACAGGCTTTATTATAGCTCTAATATACTTTATAAATCCAGATGAATAATATCGTCGAACAAGATCATCGGTTTATTAATTAGCGAGTTCGTTCTAAGTTAGGCTAAAAATATTTCGAACAGCCAAACAATTTATCTGTGGAGTAGGTGATGCATATGCTGAAAAAAGGGCAACTTCAACAAATTGTGAAGTCTGCCTATAGTGAGAGAGTAAAAACATCATAATTCATAGTGGAAATAGATGTTGAGGTTATATGTTTCTAACAAATCATATTTGCATCAGAAACCGATAAGATGTATATCGCTGTATTCCTTGGCGGATGTCTCGTTTTTTTAAAATAAAATAAATAGACGAGTTGCCCCGTCTACCCTAGTACCTTATGAAACTGACGATTTATCCAGTTTCTTTTCACCAGTCGTTAACTCAGGATTATTCTCTTCCTCTTTATCTTTTTCATCAGATACTAATCCATTGGTCGCACTTTTGAATTCAGTTAAAGTACGTCCAAAAGCCCGGCCGATTTCCGGCAGCTTTTTTGGTCCAAAAACAATCAAGGCAATGACAAGTACTAATATTAAACCTGGAATCCCGATATTTGAAAACATTAATAATCAGCCTCCTGAAATTGGAATTCTTTACAGAGTAACACAAAGGCATCGTTTCGCCAGGGTGACGTGCCATCCGCCACTCGGGTGCTGGACTGCAATGAATTACGCCTCTTCATTAGGGGGGAAATGGTGGTGTAGGCAAATTATGACGCCCCCATGTTTTTGAACCTTTAGAGAACAAAATGATGGTCGTACATGTGACCTTATTTCAAGAAATCACCTAAAAAACATGAACAAGAGAATAGAAGTCTCCTGCAATGTCTTCTTCCTTGACATCTACTAATCCTTTAATTGATTGTTCACTTAAAGAACAACCTATTCCCGACAGTAGGAAGCTTTTCAGGTCCAATACTCCAAGGTTCATTTATTTAGTTCTCCCTTAAAATTTAACGAAAAATGCAGTAAAGTACATGATTAACAGTCCAATCGTGAATCCAGAAAGGTTTAACCATGAGACAGATGGTTCTCTATGTGTTCTATGATCGTCAATGAGCATTTTCGTTATTACATAAATTACCTGAAGAATTGCCCCTGCACCAATACCCAGGAACAAAGCTCCCCAAATTGGCGAGAAGATGAACGCCCCAACCCAAGTACCTAAAATGGCGGGTGCACCTGCGATACCTCCCAGTAATAGAAAGTCTTTCAATCTAGGTGTGGTCTTTAATAAAGGAGCAGCGATTCCAATGCCTTCCGTAATGTTGTGAAGGGTAAATCCGATAATTAAAAAGGTTCCTAAAGCGGCTTCACCAAGAGAAAAAGAAGAACCAATTGCCAAGCCTTCCCCAAAGTTATGAAGTCCTATTCCGGTAGCCATCAACAAAGCCATACCAAAAGGTGAATACCCTTTCTTTTCTTGCTTTCTTTGTTGATACTGATCAAAGCCGATTAATAATAAGAAGGTTAAGGAAGCTCCAATAATGACAATCATATTGCCCTGAAAGACAGAAGGAGCTTCTGCACCAATCTCAAATCCATCAGCTAGCGTCCCAACAAATAAAAATAAAAGCAGCCCAACGGTAAGGGCAAGAATCGAATTAATCAACTTTCGTGAGAAACGTTTCATAAATGGATACCACAACAAACCCAATGTAATCGGCACTATTCCAACATAAAAGCCTATTAAGCCGTAGTTCAAAAAGTTGCTTCGGTTGGTTTCTGGAGTAAGCGTGGTGGCTGCAAGTGCACCTTCCGTGATAATTCCATTTTCTGTGATTAATTTAATGGTATGTGGATCACCTTCCACCCATGGGTAAGCGATGTTTACCTTTCCTTCCTCAAATCGTTCAAGTGTAGCTTGAGGGGAGACACTGTAATTCCACACCGAATCATTGACCATAACTTGGGAAATCGTTAATGGTGTGGGTCCCGTATTACTAACAGATAATTCGAAACCTGTATTAGTTACCTTGATGCGTTCAATGTTCAACACTTCTATTGGTGCTGCAGGATCTTTTTCTACACCTGCTCCATTCTTTAGCACAAATCCTAGCACACCTATTAGTATTATTAACGGTATTAAACCAGTAATTATTCCTTTCCCCTTCATATTAATATCTCCCCTTCTTTACTCGACCTCAAAAAATCCCATCCAGCCTAACTCAGCAAATTCACTAACATGGGCATGAAACATATATGTTCCCGCGTAAGGAAAACGAACCTCAATTATTCCACGCTCTCCCTGACATTGCATGATGGTATCTGTAAACTGGGAGGGGTTATCGTTTCTCCCGGTTGGATAGTACGTAAAATAATTCGCATGCAAGTGAAACGAATTTAATAAGTCGAATTCTGTTAAATTACTTAGATAGATCCGAACGAGTTGGTCTTTTTTAATTTTAATAGGGTGATTCATAAATGCGAAGGCATAGCCATTCACTGTGTAAAATTCGTTTTCGCCATCTAAATCCAAATCAAATCCATTCATAACCATGTTTAACTCGAATGCCGGCTCTCTTGGCTTCTTTGGATCAATAATAAAATTACCGTATAGACCTTTATGGATATGGCGGGCTAGGGGGAGTACATGGCAATGGTAAATTTGTAATCCGTATGGTTTCGCTTCAAATTCGTATGTGAATTTTTGTCCAGGATAAACGGAAGTTAAACCGTCCATCTCTGGAGGATGGATTCCGTGAAAATGAATAGAGTGGGGATGGCTGCCCTTATTAATAAAGTGAAACCGCAAAAGGTCGCCTTCCGTACAACGAAAAGTTGGTCCTGGAATAGTCCCGTTATAAGTCCAGCCTGGAAATTTAATTCCTTTGGCAATTTCAATTTCTTTATCAATAGCCACGACTTCGTATTCCCGGAGTGTTTGCCCATTTGGCAGCTGGGTAACTTTTCCATAATCAAACTCAGAAAGGAGCCGTTCTGCCATTTTATAACCTGTCGTTTTTGTTTTATCAATCATGTTTGCATGATTGGAATGGTGGCTAGATTTGTGAGACGAATCATTTGCTGCCTTAGCTACAGTTGGAAATTGTGCCATTTTATTAAAGTAATACGTTCCAGCTACTCCAAACGCTCCTGCAGTCCCCATCTTTAATATATCTCTGCGGGAAACCTTGTTTTCTTCAGACATCACTTGACCACCTCTCAAAAAGTTTCGTTAAGGAAACTTTTTTTGTATTAGCTATAATTTAAGGCAGAGACAAGGTTCATGTCAACATATTTTTTAAAATGCTTCGTATGCGAAGACACGCAAGTACAAATCTGTGAGAGGTGCATGAATAATTCATGATCCAACTCTAATTATTAGTTTTTTGTTCAATTTTAGTACAGCTTGACTATATTTTCTAGAAGAGGATGATATTTTTGGTAATGCTAAAGTACACTTCGTTGAAAGAGAAGATTTGGAGTATTTATCGTTCATTTTGAGGAATGGTATGGTGACGGCCAAAAATTTGTCTAGCATGAACGCATTGCACATAAAGTAGGGGTTTATCTTGGAACGCTTGAGGCAAGGAAATGAACGAATGTCAATGTGACCGTTCCAAATAAGGCAACGATCTACACCATGCAGCATGATCTTCTTATTACCGACTGGATACATGGAACTACAATCGGAAAAGCAGGCCATTGACTTTACATATAGAACAGAGAGGGAAATTCGCTTTTCTATGTTAGAAGAAGGAGATAATCAAAGTAAATTGAAGGCCTACAATGATAATCGAGACCGAATACCAGATGCTGTTTTCTTTTTAAAGGAACTGATGGGAACGTTACTACCACTTGGGTTGTACTGGAATTGAATAAGAAAGATCGTAAGCGCTATGAATAAAGTTTAAGATGTTGATGATATGCTTTCCGGTGGACGACGGGACCGTCAGCTTTAATCCTACGATCAGGTGATCTATTTTGCGAATGACATAAAAATTCATAATGTGATCGATCAGGCCAAACAGCGGTTGATTAATGCCAGCAAGAATACTGTGCGTAATATGGATATGCCAGAGTGAGTACCTTAAACCAAGATTTGGAATCTGGGATTCAAATGTTAAAAAAAGGTTGCGAGGTAATTTACTCCGAAAAGTTTACGGGTACAAAATTTGATCGCTTTGCACGTTCGGTAAAAATGCTATTCAAACAATTAGATGTGGTCTCTAAAAAGGGGTTAAGGTTCATATACTCAATATGATAGTAGTGGAAAATACACCAATAGGAAAAAATTGATGTTTTATATCATGAGTTCATTTGCCGAATTTGAAAGAGATATGGTTGTAGAACACCCAAGAAGGAAAAGCGATTCCGAAATTAAATCCGGATTTTAAAGAAGGGCGACCAAAGAAATATAAAAAGCAGATTGTACATTCTCTTGATTTATTAAAAACGAAATCTTATAGACAAGTTGAATAAATGACAGAGATCAGTGTAAGTACCTTGCCGCGGGCGAAAAAACAACACGAAGAAAAAAAGTAAAGGTATTAGTATAGTGATGCTTGATATGAAGATAATAAATAAAAGGAAGTGAAATCTATGTTTATGATTTTTAGAGGTTGTCAGTCTATTAATATTCGTTATTTAGTTAAAACGTAAGCTTGATAAAAAAGTGGAAAATAATCTTTAATGATATAAACAGGTTTATATTCACTCAATTCTCGTTTTTTCTTGATGAGGAGTAATTGGCGCATTTGAAACATAGTGGAGGAAAGAAGGATGCTAATTAATTGCCCATATAGATGACACTCTAATCTTTCTAGTTTTACAGAATTACATTGTGAAAAAATGGATTTCCATGTTTTAAAGATAGGTTCAATTTGCCAACATAATGAGTAAAAACGCCATCCTTTCCTATGGTTTTACAGAAAGAATAGCGTATTTTTTCTTTTAAGGAGGATTTTGTTTTATTAGCTTAATAGCATGGGGTTGCCACCTGGATTCCAAAAAGCCCTAAATTTATTTTTAAATGTAAGTTGGGTCTTTTGAACCAGGAAGGTATATTTTTAACTATAAAAACTATGAAAAAAATTTTCTGTTTTTCCTTTTTTCCTACTTGCTAAATTCAGCAAGTAAAATATTTTTAAAAGGATTTGGACTGTTATCTCTACCCAAACTGTTCAAACTGACGACCAACGTATGCTTGCCTCCAATTGTACCTCCAGCAATAGTAGAAAACCCTAGAATGCCACCTGTGTGTCCCCATATCGAGACACCGTTTTGAAGCTTAGTTTCAAAGATTCCAAGACCATATCCATCAATTCCTGCTCTTCCTGTAGAAACTGTAGTAAGCATTTGTTTTAGTTGCTGTTCCTTCAGTAATTTGCCACCGAGCAAGGAAGAGAAGAATTTATTTAAGTCGTCAGCAGTAGAAATCATATCTCCTGCCGAGCTACCTGCACTTGGGTTATAATAAGTAACGTCTTTTATCTCACTTGCTTCGTCTGGTTGGGAATATCCACGGGCATGCTTGGTGCCTGGAATAACGCTTGAATTGCCAGGTAGGAATGTATCCGACAATTCAAGCGGTTCAATAATCCGATTTTCAATCTCTTCCGCGTAGCTGTTTCCGGTTACTTTTTCAATAAGAATACCCAGTAATACGTATCCTGTGTTTGAATAAGACCATCCCTTTCCTGGGGAAAAGTCTGGAGGCAGAGATATCCCCATCTTCACTAACTCTTCAGCCGTATACGATTTTTTTGTATCCATAAAATCAGCGTCTTTTGACCTTGAGTATTCAGCGATACCACTTGTATGGTTCAATATCTGCCGGATAGTAATCTGTTTACCATCATATCCGTTTCCTTGAATGACACCAGGCAACCATTTTTCGATGGAGTCGTCTAGATTCAAGCGGTTCTCTCCAGCTAATTGAAGTACAACCGTTGCGGTGAACGTCTTCGTCACACTGCCAATGCGAAAGCGAAAATCTGTTTTCATTGGTTTCTTGGTGCTCAGATTCGCTACCCCAGCGGCATAACCCCACGTTTTTCCATCCTCGGAAGTTTTAGCAAGTATCCCCGGGAATCCATGTTGCAATGTATCCCGCATTGCTTGCTTGACGGAATTATGATCTCGTTGAGTGCTTGTTTGTAACGGACTAGATACATTTTGAGTGGGCTCTACTTTTGCAATTGAGGTTGGCGATGTGTATAGCAGGGAACTTCCAGCTAGTAAAAGGGCCAGACTTGCAAATGTAATTTGCTTACGTATTTTCATAAGGCATTCCTCTCCTCTATTAATATTGTATTGTATTGTATAGGTGATTGCTTACTGTTCCTTACCTCCTGACAAGGCTTAGGGAAAAGGCCCTCACTCATATAGATAGATTAAAGCCCCAGTACAAAGGTATCTATCAATATCAACAATTTGAGCCATTTAAATCTCCATCCCTTCTATAACAAAATTATTTAAAGGTATGAAAGCATATTATGCATCCTTAGTTATTGTTAAGATTAACACAACATTAGACATACCCTCAACCCATATTTTACCTTTTTATTCATAATATGTATTGAGGAGGAGTGTAAATTCGAATCATTTCGTACCCAAACTATTGATCGTCTTTTTCACCTATTATAATTAGATATTTAGAATTTCATTTTATAAATCACAGTGAAAAAGGATCTTCAACGAAGATCCTTTTGATGATTCAATTGACCTGTTACTTCGATAATCTCTTCTAGGAGTGATACAGATGTCAATCGATCATTTTTCTGACTGTACCCCTTATATGCCTTAGAAGATACTCGAACTTACCTTTTTTAAGTACTCATCTATAGCCGTTAGAGCTTCTTTTGCTCCACCTGCTTTTTTAAAGCTATTGCTCAACTTCTTAGCATTTTCCCGATAAGCAGGATTGGACAATACCTGTTGAACGGATTCTTGTAGCTTTTCTATGCTTACTTCATGTGGATCAATTCTAAACCCGGTTTGAAGTTCCTCTAATCGATTAGCGATCATAGGCTGATCTGAGGTCTGGGGGATGACGACAAGGGGCACTTCATAATAGAGAGCCTCGCTCGTACTATTCATTCCTCCATGGGTAATGAAGACGTCCGTATGCTTTAAAACTTCAAGCTGCGGTAAATATCTACGTACAATGAAGTTTTCCGGCAAAGGCTGCAGCTTGGCTAAATCAGTAGCCATGCCCACTGAAAATATGACTTTCCCCTCAAAGTTTCTAAAAGCCTCTACACAGGTTTGAAAGAAAGATTCAAATCCTTGCAATATGGTACCCATTGAAATATACAGTACTTTCTGGTCTTTCAGTTCCTCTAACGGAAAATCATGTGTTTGCACCCGTTTCGTGATGGAAGGACCGATAAATACATATGAATCATCCATATATTCTCCACCTGGTTGAAACTCTCTGCTTGTATAGACAATATTCAAATCAGAAGTATTCATCATAAATTGGAAGTGGTGCTTTACCTTCACACCGAAACGTTCCTGGATCCGTTCCGTTATAGTCGAATTTTCTTTCTCCATTTCCGGCGATGGATTTAGAGGAAGACCTTTGCTACTTTCTAGCATTTTCAGGAATTGCTCCTGAGGAATAGCAAAGGAAGATGATGAAGAGATAGAAGGAATGTTTAAATAGTCTTTGACCAGCAGTCCCGCACCAAATGTATCATGATACACATAATCAAATGGGATGGAATCAGCTAATTCTTGAACTACAGCCAAAATATCATAGGAAAGTTTTAATTGGATTTGCATAAATTCATGGATACTAGTGACTTTTTGAGGTGTTAATCCCTTTAAATGATTAGGATGAAGGTATACATTAGCACCCAAACCTTCAATTCTCTCTTTAAATTCTTCAGTGGTTACGTAATGAACAGAATCTCCACGATCAATTAAAGCTTTTACTAAACCAAGAGTCGGATTAACATGGCCCTCAGCTGGAATGTTTATCATTAATACATTCATCAACTTTCATTCCCCTTTTCAATAATATATAAATCACTAAATCTCTTTTCATGATACAATACCATTCTTATCTTTTTCCAATATAAACCATCGTATTTATCTATAAGGGGTGAGGCGAGAATTATTTCTTTTTTAAGCCATTCACTAAAGACAATAGTGATTTGAGCTATTAATGAAGTTCTACGTCACTTTTTCTTTATCGTTAACTGATGGATTTACAGGATCTTTTATGCCGATCTCATAAATGACTTATAAGACATCTATGACATTTTTACCTCTGTGGCTCCAAAAGTACCAATTCTTGCCGTACCCCGGTTAAGGATAGAAAAGTCATTGCAAAAAGTACTTTAAAGAAATGACATATGCATTGTAAATCTGCGTTTTGCTGGTGGAACCCCATGCCCATCAAGCCAAGAAAATAGGTACCCAAAACGATAAATTGAGCTTATAAGTTACAAGAAAGTCCAAAATTTCGGGTTATTCCCTCAAATGAAACGGAAATAATCACTTAAGTAACAATAAATCTATTATTCTTTCCGTTTTCACGAATATTTGTACATACAATCAAAGACTTCTACAACGGCTATGTTTACTGAGAAAATGTGGTTTATGTATCAACTTGTGGATTTATATGTTGACACCTATATTTGCTCCGATTGGGTTTATGATCGTGTTATTTAGCTTTTGGAGAGCAAAAAGAGTAAAAGAAAAGCATATGCAGCAAAGTGGACAAAGTTACGCTAGATCATAAAGAAAGAGACTCAATTCAATTGAAATGTGGTATTATCCCCTACAGGTAGACAGAGTAAAAAAGAGAGCATGATAAAATGTTCTTAACAGTCTATCTGGGAGGGG